>JAFGJI010000118.1 GCA_016929175.1 Thermoplasmatota archaeon
CCGGGAAAGCCCCTTCGAGCCTCTTTTTTAAGGAGAACGCTGACCAGATCGGGACCCCTACCTGTGCGGCCAACATGAAAGGGATGAAACAGATACCAACAAGGAACATGATCAATACGGAAATGAATACCCATGCAAAAACGATAATGGCTATCCAAACGATCAAACGTATGATCCCTTCCTTGATGAGCCCGGAGAACATGTAACCAATACCGAGGATCCCGAACAGACCCCCGACGAGTTCTATGACGAAAGCAAGGTTCTTGTCGACATCCTTTATCTCATCTTCCATGAGGACCACCCATGTGATCATCGTTACAGGAATATAAATACCCTATGGGGGGTGCCCAAAACTTGATTTCCAGGAGAAGAGGACCTTCATACATCCTTCAAGGGTACCCAGAAAACCTCGGTTGTGCAGCGTTTACCTCCCATATTGGAAGCCGCCAGACAGAACAGAAGCTGGTCTATTTCTTCTCTATAATCGGATGCGATCCTGATAGATTTGACATATCTCTCATCGATCCTGCCATCTTCCTGAAAGGATGAACTGTACATGCCCGTATCCTTTGTCATTACATAATGTATCTCGAGGTCCCTGATATCCGAAGAGGAGGTGACATTGAAGGAGACATTGAACACTTCATGATCATCTTCATCGAAAGCCCACAGTATATCTCCTATTTCGATGATCGAAAGATCTTCACCGGTATCAAGTTCTCTGGAAAGAGTGAAGCTCAAGGCTTTCTTCAGTATGCTGTCGTAATAGTAGGTGGAATTGTACTCATCCCATCTTCTTTCACCCGTTTCATAAAAAAGGACCCAAAAGTCCAAATAACGAAAGTCATACCTGATCAAGAGATAGTGAACATTATTTTGCTCATCATGATACAGGCCGGATCCCCCACCTCCCCGCATCCAATATTTCAAATTGATCGTGTTTAATTTGTTTTCTTCATCTTCCACTTTTACTGAGATATTGACGAATGTTTCTTTATCCCGGCCGCTCCCATGCTCTTCGATAACATAGGAAACATTCGTCATGCCGTATTCGGTGTTTTCCAGAAAAAGTGTTTCTCTATGTGTAATTTCAATATTTTCATCTTCATCATCGCCGCCTTCGGTGATGCAGCCACTGATCATAAGGGAAATGAGGATTATAGCTATGATCCCCGTCTTTTCCATGCATCTCACATCAAGAAAAGGACATAAAAGCTTATTGGAACGACATCTCAACATTCTCAGCCTCCCAGTTCTTCTCTTATCTCTCTGTCCATCTCAAGGGTTTTTTCAAATTCCTTTTCCGCTTCTTTCAGCATTGAGGATATATTCTCAGAGAGCATTTCCAGGTCCGGCTTAACATTACGATCGAAAAGATGATTCGGGGGGAGCTTGAAGGATGACCTGATCTCCTTTTTAATTCCCCTCTTCGGGTTTCCGGGATATTCACACATGTTCATGTCCAATCTGACCTCGATATCTCCTCTCCTGGGGTCATCCACAGTAAGGAGCACACTTTCAAAATTCGGATATCTTCCCCTATCCGGGATCAACATCCACTGGTTCCTGTGGGAGATGTCCTCATCTCCCTTCTTCCAGGGCTCCAATTTGAAACCAAGCTCTTCCACCATTGCTATCATCGGAGCTGCTATCCTGACCTCGGGAAGCACTTCGATGTCCATTCTTTCTCTGATATCCACGGCACCTGGAATGTCCACATGGGCTTTCAGGTAGAACCTGTCGGGGAACCTGGTATTTTTCGCCTTTTCCGTTGTGAAAGTGAGCTCTGTTGAAAATTTTCCATTCGGAGCTATTTCGAACGGCTCTTGTGTTCTCTGCCGGTGGATGACATGGATCTCGTACCATTCGTTCCGGGAATCCAGCTGGGGACTGTACGGGTTGAAAGTACCCCTTTTTGACATCTTGAACTCTTTCCAGAACAGCTCAACGGTCAAACCGTTGACCTTCACTCCTTTATCCATGGCCGCCATTGTTATTATCACTCTGAAAGGCCTCTTGTGAAAGATGTATCTCTCGGGGACCTCCATATTCACCTTCAATGAAGATGTCCCCAATTTGCTCATGATCTTATCCATTACCCTCATGTAAAAACCTCTCTACCCTTCCATATCCGTCCGATCCCCAGAACATTGTCATACATCTGCCTACGGACCTTTCAATACGTTACCCGGAGAACATAGCCCACGGTCCAATTAATATTATCCCTTCTCAACGGACCAAAGAGAATTGGTGCCTGTGATCTCAAGCTTAGACGGGGATCATCAAAGGGATTTCAGAGCCCTCTCTTCTAGGTCATCCACCTCTTTCATTAGCTCCACCGGGAACCTGTCACCGAACCTTTTAAAGTGCTCCCTGATGTCAACGACCTCCTGGAGCCATTCTTCCCTGTCCACCTTCATCAGCTCCGCCATCCGGTCCCCGGATATGTCCAGACCAGAGGTGTCGAGGCCTTCATGGGTGGGGACGTTCCCTATGGCGGTCTCCACCCACCCACCGGAATTCTCGGTCCTCTCGAAGATCCACTTGAGGACCCGGATGTTCTCCCCGAACCCGGGCCATATCCACACCCCGTTCTTGTCCCTGCGGAACCAGTTCACCCTGAAGATCTTCGGCAGCTTCGAGGGGTCCTTATCCCTCCCCAACTTCATCCAGTGCGAGAAATAGTCCCCCATGTTGTAACCGCAGAACGGAAGCATCGCGAAGGGGTCCCTCCTGAGCTCTCCAAGTGTCCCGTCGGCAGCCGCCGTCTTCTCGGACCCCATGATGGCCCCCAAAAATACACCGTGGTACCAGTCGAACGCCTCATACACCAACGGGACAACCCTCGGGCGCCGCCCCCCGAATAGTATCGCCGATATCGGGACCCCTTCGGGATCATCATACGATGGGTCCAGCACCGGAGACTGACATACGGGCGATGTGTAACGCGAGTTCGGATGCGCGGCAGGCCTTCCGCAGCCGGGATGCCAATCCTGACCCTTCCAATCGATGAGCATGGGTGGGGCCTCCTCCGTCATCCCTTCCCACCAGACATCGCCGTCAGGGGTCATCGCAACGTTGGTGAAGATCGTGTTCGAGTTCATTGTAAGCATTGCGTTGGGGTTCGTCTTCATGGATGTACCCGGGGCCACTCCGAAGAACCCCGATTCCGGATTTATCGCATAGAGCCTTCCGTCCTTTCCGAACTTCATCCATGCGATATCGTCACCCACGCACTCCACCTTCCACCCCGGCAGGGAAGGCACCATCATGGCAAGGTTCGTCTTCCCGCAGGCACTGGGGAACGACGCGGTGACGTATTTTTTGACACCCTCGGGGGAAGTTATACCCAGGATGAGCATATGCTCCGCCAACCACCCTTCGTCGCGCGCCATCACGGAAGCGATACGGAGCGAGAGACATTTCTTCCCCAGCAACGCGTTCCCACCATAGCCGCTCCCGTAGGACCAGATCTCCCTGTCCTCCGGGAAGTGCGAGATGAACTTGTAGTCGTTGTTGCATGGCCATGGAACGTCCTTCTGGCCTGGTTCCAGTGGCATGCCCACGGAATGAAGGCAGGGAATGAACTCATCCTCGGGCTTCATTATGTCCAGGACCTCCTTGCCCATCCGCGTCATTATGCGCATGTTGCATACAACGTAGGGAGAATCCGTGAGCTCCACACCCATACGGGATATACTGGACCCGAGCGGACCCATCGAGAACGGGAGCACATACATCGTGCGCCCCCTCATCGATCCGGCGAAGAGCGACCTGAGTATCCCCTTCATCTCTTTCGGATGACACCAGTTGTTCGTTGGCCCTGCATCATCCTTGTTTTCCGTGCAGATGAAGGTCCTCTCCTCTACCCGGGCGACATCCCTGGGGTCCGACCGGCATAGATAGCATCCGGGCTTCTTCTTCTCGTTGAGCTTTATGAAGGTGCCCGATCTGACCATGAGCTCGCATAGATCGTCGTATTCCTTCTGGGAGCCATCGCACCAATGTATCCGGTCCGGCTTACACAACCGGGCCATCTCCTCTACCCATTCGGATAGGTCCTTGTTGAGGGTCATTGTAACACGGCCCGGGTGACAATGGAACTTCCCCTTAAACCTTTCGAACCATCTGTAAAATTTTTCCCGACATGGACGGACATAGTCCTAAAAAGCGCGCGCGGATGTTACAGAACGTCCTTAGATCGGATAGACCGACATCCAGGCATCGGTCCCGGGGGGCATGCAACATACCTGTTTAAATAATCAATACCGCATATTTCCTGTCAGGACCGAATGGTCTGGATAAGGGGGTCTCATATGAGGGATTGCAGGTGTACAACATTTCTGCTCGTATCTCTGCTCGTCTTTTTGGCTTTCATCGTAGCTATCCCGGTCGGAGCTGAGGATGAAACGGTTTCATTACCTCCGCCCACAAGGATCAGAACACCGCATGCTCCGATATCCATAACATCCGATTCGGATTTCGCCACCCAGGCGGCATCGGAGAGCTGGCCCGGAACAGGCATCGAAACGGACCCGTATATCATCTCGACCCTGGAGATAAACGGGAGCGGATATCTTCATGGGATCACGATATCCAACACAAGGGCCCATTTCGTGATCTCGGATTGCCTTGTGATCGATACGAACGATCTGCATTCGTTCCCGTCAGGCTACGGGATATTCTTCGAAAGTCTAAAGAACGGCACGATAAAGGATTGCCAGATATTGAGAAGCTACAGATATGGAATTTACGTCTGGGGTTCAAAGGACATCCATATCAAAGATACACTTGTTGCCGACGGACCGAGGTCCTGGGGGGTCTACGTGGATTATTGCCGAAATTTTATGATCGAAGGATGCGATGTACAATACAACGAGCAGGGCATCCGTTTCGAGGAAACTACCACTGGATCGCTACGGAATTGCACGATCAGTGACCACTCCTACAACGGAATCGAGTTATACGATTCCAGCGGGCTCAAGTTCGATGACAATCTCATAGAGGACAACGGGGTGATGGGCATATACCTAAGGTCGTACAGCTACGATAACGAGTTCCACAGAAATTCATTCAGTAACTGCTCCTTTGCGATGTTCGGTGATGAGAAAGTGTTCACCCGCAACCACATCCCCGTGGACAACACCGTGAACGGTCTTCCCGTTCATCAATACAAGGACCACGTTGGAACCGGGGAAGGTATCACATCCGGTGGAGGACAGCTCATTCTCGGGAACGTAACGAACGTGGTCATATCAGGCCTCAACATCTCAAAAGCCAGCGAGGCGCTTATCCTGGGGCACTGCAGTTTGATCACCGTCAGGGACTGCAACCTTTCCGGCAACGTGCGCGGGTTGGAGGCTGTTCGTTGCGACAACATCACTGTCGAACACTGCTCTTTCCTCGATTGCATTTTTATTGGGGTATATCTGGAAGAGGCCGCGGATGGCATCGTCAGGGAAAACCGGTTCTGCCGGTCGGAGATGGGCATAGCAGCATATGACGATATTTTACGGTTCATCGCTCTGAACAATACAGTATCGAACTGCGATCACGGCATCTCCGTCTCCGGGGCCAGAGAGGTGGTCGTCAGGAACAACCTCATTACCGGGTCCGATACACATGCCCTCATCCTCCAGGTCATATGGGACGGCAGGATAACGGGAAATCATATCGACGGCCAGGGCTCGACCTCATTTGGAATGGGGATCTACGGGTATATGGTCGAGGACACCGTCATCGATGACAATCTGATATTCAATACCAAGAACGGGATGAGTCTCTACGTAACAAAACGTTCCCTGATAAAGAACAACACCTTTGATTCATCCCTCGATGACGGCATACTTCTCATCGATTCCGACAACTGCACCTTCACGGAGAACCTCTTCTACAGGAGCACCGGTGCCGCGATCTGTGTCCAGGAAGACTATGCCCCCACCGCAGACAACCTCTTTTGGCAGAATTCATTCCTGTACAACAATGGTACAAGTGGAGAATACACTTCCGGAAAGTACCAGGCCCATGACGGCACGGGGCTCAACCACTGGTACTCTTCCGCGGAGGGGAAGGGGAACCACTGGAGCGATCTGATGGCTCCCGATGCCGATAACGACGGGATCGTGGATGTTCCCTATCCGCTGTCAGGAGGAGCAATGGACCAAAAGCCGCTGGTACAACAACCTCTGCTGCTGGCCACTCCGCCCACTTACGTTTCAGCACAGGCCGGGAGGGAGACCGTCAATATCTCGTGGGGCCCGCCTCTGTTCACAAGGTCCGGCCAGATAAGCGGCTACAGGATATTCAGGTCCCAGAACGGCTCCGAGCCTTCCCTTCTGCTGGAGCTTTCCGCCGGAGCGGAATATTATGTCGATGACGGAGTGGAGACCGATACATCATACAATTACTCCGTGATGGCCCTGAACCGCTACGGGGACGGGATGATGAGCGAGTATGTTGAGGCAATACCGGACAGCACGCCGCCTCAGATCAATATAACCACTCCCGCTGACGTCTCCTTCTGGAACGTCACCACTCTCGAAGCGTCCTGGGAGAGCAGCGACAACGTGGGGGTCGCGGGACACAGGGTCAGGTTAGATTCCGGGAACTGGACGGAGGTGGGGATCGCTACCAGCATGCTCATCTCGAACCTTACGGAGGGAGAGCATTTCCTGGATGTCGAGGCCTATGATGCCGTGAATAATTCGGCCAGGGCAACCTCCCAGTTCCATATCGACCTTACACCCCCTGAGGTGAGGATCGTTCATCCGAATAACGGGTCAATAATATCAACCTCCTCCTTCAAAGCCCGATGGCAGCCCAGGCTTCAATGCGAACACAGGTGGCGTATCGATGGGGGTGAATGGAACATTCTCTATGGCGACAACTGGGCGAACCTTGAGAACTTGATCGAAGGATCGCATCTGCTGGAGATTCAGGTCATCGATTGGGCTGGGAACATCGGCAGGAACAGCACATCCTTCATCATAGATCCGATAGCGCCGATCATCGAGATAACAGAACCCATGGAGGGAGAGGAGTTCAAGGGGCGCCCGATAAATGCATCCTGGACCGCTGACGGTACAGGGTCGTCGATCGTGAGGTTCGGTGTAAAATTGGATTCTGGTCTCTGGGAGGACGTGGGTCTTGCCACATCGACGGTCCTCATGAGCCTAGAGAAAGGGGACCATATCTTCTGGGTCACCGCAGAGGACGAGGCGGGCAACACGAATACCGCATCCGTCAATTTCAGCGTTACATCCGACATACCGGACACCCCTACCCCAGGAAAAGGCCTCGTGATCGGGACCGTAAATGATAAGGGCGGGGCCCCTGTCCCCAATGTCAAGGTAACCGCCGACACAGGGGAGGAGACTAAAACGGACAGCAACGGGATGTTCTCCCTTGAATTGCCAGCAGGGAACAGGACCCTCACCTTCAGCAGGGACGGATACAAGACCGGGGAGATCACCATTTCTGTCGAGGAGAACGGGACTTTCGAGATGGATCCCATTGTCATGGAGAAAAACCCCGCTGACAAGCCATGGAGCGTATGGTACTACTGCATATGCTGTCTGGCATCCCTGATCGTCATAGTGGTCCTCCTCATGATCATAGGTCTGGTTTCCCGCCTCCTCAAGAGATCGAAGAGGAAACATGATGAGGAATGAACGGAAAGTGTATCTGCACTATATCTCTATTACATGACAAAATAATATCCATATATGGTTAAATTGCACAATAAGGAATATGATCTGCAGATCGGTCGGGACATCCACCCATATCTATTTAGCATAGGTGCATTTACATATGTTCAGGACGCAGCAATATGAACTCAGATATCTTTTCAGTCTGCCTCGAGGAATGCAACGGGATGAAGGTATGGGAAATGGATGATATCCCCCGGCCAACCGAGGTAAACTGTGGAACAGCGCGCTACCATGGACAGAGGAACGTTGAGCAACTTCTGAAGATCATAAATCATAAGGCGTTCATGAACCACGAGGAGCGTTTCCTGGACCCGCTTTTTTCGATATTCGAGAGCAGCCTCGAGCAGGGGGTCGAAGATGAGAGTACGGTCCAGTGGGATGACCGCTCCCATTACACCAGGATCAGCTGGACGGGATACACCTGGAAGCTGCCGCCGGAGATCAAGAGAAGAACGGTTCTCATCGAGATCACCAGATCGGGAGAGGACGGCCCCTCGGGGGAGATAGCGATACCCCTCAGGAAGATAGCCGATGACGGAGGCGATATTCTGATCCCGCCCAAGATCGTGTCGAGGATGAACCTAAGGATCGGCTGCCCAGTCAACGTCAGGATCCGGTTCTGTAATTGAGCGAACTTGGATCACGTTCCGATCACGGCACTACATCTCAATTCCGTTCAAATATGCACTATACAGTTTGTATAAAAGAATAAAGACCCAACCCCGAAGGGTTGGATCCTTCCCTTGATCGGGAATATCATCAAGCTGACAGATCACCAGGACCTGCTATTCCTTTCTTCGCGGGGACGTGCGGCATTGACCTTCAAGGCCCTGCCAAGGTGTTCCTTCCCATCCAGTTTGGAGATGGCCTTCTTGGCTTCTTCATCGTTGGTCATTTCCACGAAACCGAAGCCCTTGGACCTGTTGGTGAACCTGTCCATGACTATCTTCACGGTGTCCACGGAGCCGAATTCTTCAAAAACCTTTCTGATATCTTCTTCTCCCGCATCGAACGAGAGATTTCCCACGTATATGTTCATTCGAAATACCCCCTTTGCCTGATCTCGGGGGTAAGAACCACCAAATTTCAAGCTTAGAGCAGTCCTGCGAGGTGGTATCCCTACATATAGTTATCTGCTGAAACGCCAGAAATGAGGCCTTTGACAGGAGGGGGATCGGTATTATCCTCGGTCCTCTGCCTTTTCATGGTGGACAATTTAACAGATTTCCTTGTAACAGTAATATCATTGTTAATCGCCTTGATCCAATACTGTCCCGATCTCAAAATTCCGGATCCAGGCGTTTCCGAATTATAGGCCCCCCAAATCCTCGCAGCTTGTCGGGAAGGGCTCTAGAATTCAATTCCAAAAAGGGATTTATACGGACACTTGACCTCTCACCCTTGACATTTTAAAAACAGGAGTTGAAAAATGTCCTATAAGGAAGCGGTATGATGCCGAGGACGTTACACTGGGTCACATGGTATTCGAGAACATATTCGACCTGAACGAATACGGAATGTACATCGCGACCGAGTTGACCATGAGGTGTACCTTGTATCACAACGACATCATCGAAAACGATGTCCAGCTGTACTCTCTGGCCGACCCTTCGGACAATACCTGGGACAAGGGAAAGGGAGAGGGCAACTACTGGTCCGACTACGAAGGAGAGGATACCGACAACGACGGCATTGGTGACACCGATCTTCCGCACAATGGAGTGGATTCCTATCCGCTGATGGATGAATACAACTGATCTCTCCATCGCCTTGAAAACTCCTGAGGGGTTCTGCATGTAACGCAACTGCATCCAGGAGATCCTTTTTTTTAATATAGCTAATCACCGACTGCTGGCAGCAGGGTCGATGATCGGCAAGGTTATTGACAATAGAGACAGGAAAATGTTCAATGGATCGTATCTTTGATGTTTAAATAACATGTGGTTTGAACAACATGCTTTATCATGGAATGGTTCGCATATCATACGAAAGCTATATAAAGTTAGTATCCAATCCACATTACAATGATCGATGAGACCCTTCGTATGATGAACCCGCACTGGACGAGGGATGTCGACCTCCCCGGTTTGAGGAGGGACAAATATCTTGACAGGATCGATCGACTTCTCAAGGTCCAGAACACTCTTATCCTTTACGGGCTCAGAAGAGTGGGCAAGACCACCCTGATGAGACAGTACCTTCATATCATGAGCGGAAAGCTCGATCCCAAGCGTCTCTTCTTTGCCACAATGGACCACCCGGAAGTGGCGAACGCATCGATCCTTGATCTCTTGCGGGAGTTCAGGAGGCTCACGTTGACCAGATCGGATGAGCCTCAGTTCCTGTTCCTTGACGAGGTCCAGAAAAGGGAGGGGTTCGAGAAGGAGTTGAAGATGATAGTCGATCTCGAGCCCAATGTCTTTGTTCTTGCATCCGGATCATCAAGCCTTGCGATCAAACACAGCACCCCTTCGATGACGGGGAGGTATTCCCGCCTTGAGGTCCGTCCGCTGGATTTCAGAGAATATCTTATGTTCAGGGACCGTATTTTCGACCCCGAACAACCCGCATTGATGGAGGGGCTGATGGACGATTACCTGATAGAGGGGGGCATGCCGGCATATATACGGTCCAGGGAACCGTCCCTGATACTGGACCTGGTGGAGGACATCATCTACAAGGATATCCTTACACGATATTCCGTGGAGGACCCGAAGGTCCTCAAGGACCTCTTCTATCTCCTGATGAACAGGGTCGGCAAACCCTTGAGCTACGCAAGGATCGGAAGGCTGGTGGGGCTCGGGATCGATACCGTGAAGAGATATCTCGGCTATTTCGAGGAGACATACCTCGTCCATCTGGTGGAAAGGGACGGAAAACCTAACGAGAGAAAATATTCTCCGAAAAAGGTTTACTCTGCGGATAATGGGATCACCGTGGTCATTTCAGGCAAAAAGGACATCGGACCTCTTGCAGAGAACCTTGCATTCCTCGACCTGTTCAAAAGGGAAGAGGTGAGATATATCTCAACCAATGGCAAGGAAGTGGATTTTGCACTCGGACATGCAGCTTTTGAGGTGAAATACAAAGATGAGATCAGAGAGGAAGAGCTCGAGATGCTTCGCTCCCTGCCGCCGAACAAATATCGCTCCAAGACATTGATAACCAGAAGGGCGCTGACCGCCCCATTGAAGATCAAAACGGTCCCGCTCTGGGAGTTGAACGACGAAATAAATTGATCCTCCAAAAGCGGAGGGTCACATATCCCATATGAGCACTGCAGGACGCTGAAGTGGACTACTATCCGTTGATCGATGAACACTACTGAAATGGGAGACTGTGAAGCCCCTTCAGGGATGTCTTCTGGACCTGGGAGACAGCTATAGAACTGCCTTCCGGGCTTTTCTTTCACGCTCCTTTCAATTACTCCTCGCTCACGTCTTCCTTCCTCGAGGAGGAAGTTACGATGTATCCCACAAGAAGCAGCAGCGCCACCCCAAGGATGATCACGATCACCAACCACCAGGGAAAACCTTTCCCGTCATCGTCATCATCAACTATATCGTCATCAGGTGGCTCCGGGATCTCGGGGACATACATGCTCTTCTCCTCAGAAACAGGCCCCTCCCCGATGGCATTTACCGCAAGGACCGAATAACGATAGGTTGTGCCGTTCTCGACCGTTGTGTCCAGATAACTCATCGCGTCCGAGACATTTGCGATCTCGGCAGGTACCTCGGTCCCGTGGGAGCGGACTATCACGTAACCTGTAACGGGTCTTCCACCGTCAAAGAGCGGTGGGTCCCAGGATATCAGGACACCGTCATGTCTCAGCTCCAGTGTGACGTTCTGCGGTGCTCCCGGCGGGTTGAGCGCCGGGATCGAAACGGACACCACCGCCGAATGGTCAGATATACCCAGGGCATTCCTTGCCTGAACTGAGTAGTAATATGTCTTTCCCCTCTCGACGGTCTCATCCAGGTATTCCATCCCCTCGACCTCGCCAAGGAATGTCAGGTTTTCCTGGTCCTCACCCCTGTTCACGGTATATCCCAGGACCGGCCACCCTCCGTCAGAGAGCGGAGTATCCCAGGACAGGGACACTTGCGGTCCGTCACCGACTGCAACAAGTTCCTGAGGTGCCGATGGTACGGTCTCACCCTCGATAACAACGATCGCGTTATCGAGGTCGAGCCAGTTGGTCGGGTAAATGACCACCGTTTCCCCGGGATCCACGGTGATGCCGGAGCGGGTGGCCGACGGCAGACTGCCGTTCTCCGGGCGAGAGGTCCCGTTCCAGACCTCTTCGGAAACAACATTGCCCTGGAACTCCACATCGAAGGTTACAGGCACGGTCCCGTTGTTGGTGAACTTTATCCCGGAATAGTTGTCATTGGTCCCTATGCCGTGGGTCCCCGTATTGGTAAGTGTCGCGTTGATGATGCGGTAGACGCGCTCCCTGATGCCGAACCGGTTCACCTGGGCGAGGGTGTACAACTTCTCCTCGTCATTGGTGCCGTACTCCATCCAGCCACGGTAGGGGTTCCCGTCCGGATAATCCACGGACATCGTGTCCACCGAGCTGTTGGATACCTCTGCACTCTCTATTGAGAAGGCGTTCGTACCGTTGTTGATGAATGACCAGTTGTAGGCCCCGTTCTCCGTTCCTGTCACTGTCGCGGTGTAATTGTCATCCGGCAGGAACCAGGACTGGGCTTTCCAGCCCGGCCCGGAGAACATAGGCAACGGAGCTGCTCCGTCGATCCCCCATTCGATCTCACCCGTCTCATCATATCCCACCCTGCTCCCGTTGTCATTCTCGATCTCGACGCCCGCGCTCCCCGCCAGCAGATGGAGGATCCCATCTATGCTCAGAGGCATCGTTCTCGGGCCCCTCACAACAGACCAGGGAACGAAGGCAACCCCTACCTCGCTGTTCCACATGTTGCCGCCGGCATCCTCGAAGGACCAGTCCCAGTAGAGACCGCTCTTGTGAACCTCTATGTATGGTGGATTGTCGTTCGCATCGTTCCCGTTCAGGCATCTATCGATGGCATTTTCCGGCTTGGAGTAAAGCTCCCTGTTAGAGTCGTAGACATAGAACCTGATATGTGTGGGGTCCACCTCCTCATATGCGTAAGGGACGACGGCATGAGCCCCCTCGCCACAGATCAGAGTGGCAATACCGAGATCGCCTGTGTCGATGGAATGCTTCATCGAGTTCATCCATAGACCGAGACCTGTGAAGTCGGATGACGGGACCAAACCGCTGATTAGCGACCCCAGATAAGAATGCAGTATCTCCGATGACATCTGGGCGCCCTGCTGGTAGTCGATATGCTCCCGTAGCTCTCCAGCATTGTCCAGCTCACTGGGATGGTGAGAATAGGCCGGTGCATAATCGGAGACTAAAAGCTCATCATGGTAGAACCTCAAAGCCGTGGTCGACATGCCGAAACATTCCCCGTGCCGCGCCATCCACCAGAAGACCGCGCCGTAGTAGATGGCGGCCAGAGGATCGGGGCAGAAGGGCTCATCTATGAGATAACCCAAGCAGTCCCAACCGGTCCAGGGGGTCCAGTAAGGGATCCCGATACAGATCCATAGGCACAGATAGACCTGGTTGCCGAAGGCGTCCTTGTACCTCCCTTCCCCCCAGGGGTTCCAGGGATACGATAGAGAATCTCTACTGGGGTTGTGGAATCCCAGTCCGTTCTCGAACTGCCACGTCGGCTCCGGGAATATCTCCACCTCATCGGTGGATATGATGTCCCCGGCCATCGTTCTCAATGTGATCGTATGC
>JAFGJI010000119.1 GCA_016929175.1 Thermoplasmatota archaeon
CCAGCCCCCTTCTCAGTATGCCGCCCCTCGCGACCTCCAGAACAGCGTGGTCTATAGTGGAATCCATAAGGACCACCTTGGCTCCACCCGGACCGCTGTAATCCCCCTCGAGGATGGGATCATTGTTGATGACGACCGCATCTGTCGATGTCATCCCTACCCTGCCGCCGTTGAGCTCCAGGATATGGGAGATCAGGCGGACGGTCGTTGTCTTTCCATTCGTCCCGGTGACGGCCACAATAGGAACCAGGAATTTCGATCCAGGAGGGTAGAGCATATCAAGTATGTTTCCTGCAACGTTCCGGGATTTTCCTTCCGATGGGCTGAGGTGCATCCTGAACCCCGGCGCAGCGTTGACCTCTATGACACCACCGCATCCATCGCAGATGGGTTGAGTGAGGTCCTGTGCGATCAGATCTATACCCATGACGTTAAGACCGACGATCTGCGATATCCTTTCCGCCATGGCCCTGTTGACCGGGTGTACCTCGTCGGTGACATCGATCGCCCGCCCCCCTGCACTGAGGTTCGCAGTTGACTTTATGTAGATCTTCTGGCCCTCGAGCAGGATGCTGTCCATTGTGAGCTGCTTCATACGAAGCAGTCTCTCGGTCATGAAATCGATCTTTATCCTTGTCAGGTTCTTCTCATGACCGAATCCTCTTGATGGGTCCTTATTCATCTCTTCGATGAGCTGGCCTATGGTGGATCTCCCATCTCCGACCACATAAGCTGGTTCCCTCTTCGCCGCTGCAGTGAACTTCCCATCGATGACAAGTATCCTGAAATCATGACCCACGAGATATTTCTCGATCAGGACCGTATCGTAGATCCTTTTTGCGTTCTCGAAGGCTGTCTTGAGTTCTTCATCCGTCCTGATGTCTGTGGTTATCCCTCTCCCATGGTTCCCAACCTGGGGTTTGACGACGACAGGATATCCTATCCTGTCAGCAACATCCATTGCCTCTTCCATATTCCATACGGAGTATCCTCTTGGAACCGGGATCCCCATGGTCGAGAGAAGCTCCTTTGCCCGCTCCTTGTCGTCAGCTATCTCGACCCCTATCGCAGAGGTATTGTCCATCATCGTCGCCTGTATCTTTCTCTGATGGACACCGTAGCCGAGTTGTACGTAACTCTCGTTATTGAGCCTGATGACCGGGATGCCTCTCTTTTTTGCCTCGTCCACTATCGCCTGCGTCGATGGTCCGTAAAGGTTCCTTTCCCTGATCTCCTTGAGGTCATATACTATGGGGCGTATCTCTACTTTTTCGTTGTTGAAAAGGCCTTCAACTATCCTGACCGCCGCTTTTCCCGCTTCGATGCCCATGTCCTCGTCGCGGTAGCGGTAGACCACATGATAGATGCCCTTCTCATTGGTGTCGAATGTTTTTCCGAACCCGACCTCGGTCCTTGCAAGGCACTGTAGTTCGATCGCCACGTGCTCGACGACATGGCCCGCATAGGTTCCTTTATCGACCCTCTCCAGAAAACCCCCCCGGTATCCAAGAGAGCACCTGTGCTCGATCAAAGTCGGTATCATCTCTTCCAGGTTCTGCCGGAAGCCCGGCACCTTATCGGTCGGTCTTTGCTCGAGTTCACCGATATCCAGTTTCAAGAAAATGGTCGGGTATCTGCTAAAGTAGTTCGGGCCCCTCAATGCACGTATTTCAAGGATCTTCATGTCGAATCCTCCATGATCAATTGCATGACAGAGAGATACACTCCACATCTTCAGGTTTTAGATATTTCCTTTCCCTGAGATCGTATCCGAATCCCTTGACAATGGTGTGGACGTGAACATTCTCGATGGCAATGGCCTCACCATCCTTGATCTTTGTCACATTGGTGGACCGGATATGCTGACCATCGAAGATCACCACCAGCCCCGTACCGATGGCTTTAATGATATGTCCCTTCTCGATGACGATGCCCGTGTCCTCACCCAGTCCGATCCCCAGATGCCCGGGGTTCATGCTCATCAACTGCATCAACCTGCTGAACCTGCCCCTCTTTATGAAATGGCTGTCTATGACCACATTGTCGATCAATCCCATCCCCGCAGTGAAATGAACGTTGCCCTTGAGCAGGGCTTCGGAACTTGTCCCACCGTAGATCATGGTCTCAGACATTGCCGTGGCCCCGGCGCTTGTTCCTGCGATTATGCATTTCTCGCTGAAATACTTCCTGCGGACCTCTTTGAGGATGCTCGAACCCCCAAGTATACTTGTTATCCTGAGCTGGTCGCCTCCTGTGAAGAAGATGATGTCCGCCTCCCCGATCCTGCGGATAAAGTCGGGGTCCTCGCCCTCATCTCGTTTCTTGATGTGCATCAGGTTCAGTGAATTGCCCCCTATCTTGGAAAAGGCTTTCACATACATCTTCCCGACCTCTTCAGGAACCTCACTGGCCGTTGTGATCACCTCGATCTTTACATTTTCCTTCCTTAGAAGTGAGGTGATGGCACGGAGGATGAAGAGATTGTGTTTCTTATCCTCGTTCCCTCCAACGGCGACAAGGATCCCTGATGGCTCTTTCTCGCTTTCTGACCGGGTCTGGTCATCGACAGCAGTCATCGGAACCACCTTGAAATGGAAGGGATATTTAAATTCATGGACCCACTGGGAGATATGAACGGATCGCAGTATGATAATGTTTCGCCAGTCAAATCCGGTCGGGCTGGAGGATCTCGTATGTTTAATAAATAAGGAAATGATGTGGGGGTTGCCCATCATCAGCAGGGAGCAGTGATATCATGTCGGAGGAAAAACACAGGGAGATCGTGATCGTGGGATTAGGAGCCAGCGGTCTATATTCTTCAAAGGCCGCACTGAACCAGGACAGGAGCTGTCACGTGACCATTATCGAAAAAAGGTCTTTCGACCAGTTCTCTCCCTGCGGACTCCCCTTCGTCATCGAAGGTCTCGTGGACAGCTTCGAGGAGCTAAAACATGTCGTTCCGGAGATCAAGGGGAAGCTGGATAAACTGCTGGGCCATGATGTGATTTCGGTCGATCCCGTGGGAAAGACCGTGACGGCTGTGGAATTGAGCACGGGGAACAAGAAGCTCATTCCGTATGATTCATTAATCCTTTCGAACGGGGCAACGCCCATGAACCTTCCCATCCCGGGTGCGAAAGAGTTCAATGGAAAGGGGCTCCATTTCGTGAGCGACATAGAGGACTCTTCCAGGTTATTGGAGGCCGCAAGGGGATCGCCCCTCAAGAGATCTGTAGTGGTGGGGGGCGGTGCCATCGGCCTTGAGGTCGCAATGGGTCTTTTAAAACTCGGTCATGAAGTTGTCATGACCAAAAGGACCGAACCTCCACTTCCGAGGAACCTTGACCCGGTCATGGGAAGGCTGATCGTCGAGAAACTGGAGTCCATGGGCGTTCGGGTCCTGTTCGGCAAAGGGATCGATTCCATCAACGGAACGGATAGAGTTGAATTCGTAACCATTGCAGGGGAGACCATACCCTGCGACATCGTTGTGATGGCCGTTGGAATGAGGGCAAATACTCAACTGGCAGAGATGGCCGGGTGCAAGGTGTCAGGGGGCCTTGTTGTTGTCAACAACATGATGGAGACAAAAGTACCGGGCATCTATGCCACCGGAGATCTTGTCGGTACGTATTCACGTCTGGACAGGACTCCTGCAACCATGCAGCTTGCGACCTCGGCCTTCAGGCAGGGGATGGCGGCAGGTACGAATGCCGCTGGTGGATCAACCTCGTATCCGGGAGCCCTGAATACATTCCTGACAGTGATAGACGATATGGAGATAGCTGCCACGGGTTACAATCTCGAGACGGCCCAGAAACTCGGTTACGATGCTACGGCGATATCCACCAGGGGGGATATCAAACCACATTATATGCCGGAATGTTCGACCATCAATCTGAGGGTGGTTGTCGAGACAGGTTCCGGAAGGATACTGGGAGCACAGGCCATTGGAGCAAAGGGGGCTGCATGGAGGATCAACTTGTTCGCACTGGCGATACATGGGGGTATGACACTACACGATCTGTTGGATACGGAACTCTCATACAATCCCCCCGTATCCCAGATGTACGATCCGATAACACAGCTTGCAGAGATCGGAATGAAGAGATTGAAGCTTCCACCGAAAGAGTGCACCCGGGTATTCTTCCCGAAGGATGAATGATGGTGGTATGATGGAAGGGGACGGATCGTTTGCAGATTCGTTGGAAGTGTTATCGGATGGAACATTCCAGATCGATGGTGGGATGCTGGTCTACGGTGTCCCGAGATACTATGGTAAGTTGTTCAGGGCCAAACTGAAACCGATGTATGTGGAAGCCGGTGATGAGAGGATCCTTGTGGATACGGGCATCGGC
>JAFGJI010000120.1 GCA_016929175.1 Thermoplasmatota archaeon
ATGAAGGCCACGACCTGGTAACCGGATGGAAGTTCCACAGGAAGGATCCCGCTGGAAAGAGGATCCCATCCAAGCTTTTCAATTTCCTTATCAGGAAGATGACCGGGGTCGAGATACACGACTCCAACTGCGGTTTCAAGGCATACAGAAGAGAAGTCCTCGAGAAGATAGATGTGTATGGTGAATTCCACCGCTATCTGCCGATAATCGCCCACTGGAGAGGTTTCAGGGTGGGTGAGATCAAGGTGAAGCACCACCGCAGAGAACATGGCCGTTCGAAGTATGGATGGGAAAGACTGTTCAAAGGTTTCATGGACCTGTTAACGATATCGTTCCTCACGAGCTACGGAAGGTCCCCGCTCTATCTCTTTGGAACCCTGTCCGCGTTCTTCTTTGCGCTCACGATAGCCGGAACCGTCTGGACCGTATTGGATCTTGCCCTTGGCATTACCCCGGTCGGATGGGTGTTCGGGCTCGGGAGCCTGATGCTTCTTTTCTTCTCCATAACCATGTTCTCCATTGGCCTCGTATCCGAGATGATGCTCCAAACGATGGGACACGAGAACATGACGAAGAACCACTTCAGAGTAATAAGGAAGCAGTGATACCGGACCTGTCAGGGTTCATTGATAGGATATGGTTGCGGATAGGGTACATCGCAGGTCAAGGGACCCGATATCCTCTGAACGTATTCCAACCCTGCAAGGTATTCATCCATGGGAATATCGAAGACCAATGTGACTGTCAGATTGTCCCCCGGTTCGATCGGTTCATATCCGTATTCCTCGCTGTTGAAGACCCATATCCTCCGGTTATCACCGGTTGTCCCGTAGAAATGAGGCACGGAAACGACGAACGCAGAATCCTCGTTGAGATTATCTATTTCGACACTCAGGACCTGCCATTTCTTCCCCTCCACGGGGAGCTGTCCCTGGAATGGTCCTATGGTTGACCAGGAGGCTTTGACCTCCATCGAGATCTCTGGATCAACAAGCTCATCGACACCGTCCAGAAAGGCAGCCAGGACCGAAATGATGACCACAACGACGGTGATCGAAAAGGCTGCGATCTCTCTGTATCCGAATCCGATGTCCATGGTGGTGAAAAATACTGGTACCTTATGACCTTTTGGATGAATGATCCCCTCAAACGGGTTCTCCTTTCGACGGCAAATAGTTTAATTGCAAAAGCGATGCCGCTTTGATGGAAACTGGTCGAAAAGGCACTGGTAAGGTGGCCTCCAATACCCACCGCCCGATCCTTCCTGTATTTCCTCTTGTCGCACTGACAGTTTCGTATGTTATCCTCCTGGTATTGACATCTGTCATGGTTTCGGACTGGAGCAACTTCAAGATAGTACTCATGGCATGGTTCCTTTCATTCCTTGGTCTGATCTATCTGATGGTCCGTTCGCCACTCATTGAGAAACTAAAGGACCTGGATCCCTTGTGGATGATGGTCCTGCTATTCTCCGTGACGCTTCTTCTCCATCTTCCATTCCTGCTGAACGAGCATTCCATGTCCCAGGATATCCTCCGAATGGAAAGGAGGGGAGAACTTCTTCTGGATGGCAGGTTCCCTTATAGGGACTTCGAGGTGAACAAACCGCCGCTCTATATCTGGATGATCGGTCTGCTGTCCTTTCCCCTCGGTGCAGATCAGCTCATTTTCAGGATCGCATTCTCGGTGGCAAGCTCCATTATTCCTCCGTTAATGCTGTTCATCCACAGGGCAAGCGGGAATTCCTCGCCTGGCCTTGAAAATGTACCCTTCGGTATCAGAGCTCACGGTTTCAGCTGGATGACGGCAGCACTTGCCTATTCCTTATGCCCCATACCACTGATCGAAACCGGTTTGGGGGGGCATTTCGATCCGGTTGTCGTCCTCGCTACGGTCGGGGCATTCCTTTTCCTTGTTAAAAGGAAACCCGCTCTGAGCGGTCTGTTGCTCGGTACGGGGTTTGCATTGAAACTCTATCCAGCGTTCCTAGCCCCGGTGTTCTTCCTTTCCTTCGAAAGATGGAGGGACAGGATGAAGTTCGCAGGTTTTTTCTTCCTTGTACCCGTTCTTGCCTCGCTCCCTATACTCATCACCGATCCTTCCCTGATGAGTGAATATCTCAAGTACCAGTTCGTGAACTGGTACACCGGTTTCTCGATAAGGTATCTTCTCGAGTTCGTGACCTCTGCTGTCCATTTGCCCGAAGGGTTGGCCTATTATACGCTTACGGCCATTCTTCTTGCAGGCTTGGCATACTTGCTCCTGAGAGGCCTTGTCGGAAAGTTGAAACGTATCGACACCAGCTTTCAATTTTCACTTTTACTGATACTCTCGTTCATGGGGGCTTCTTTATCATCAGCCTTCTTCTTCCGGGGAGCTGAAACGGCAAAGGACACCGCGTCAGCGATCGCATCTCTTCTGTTCACAACCCTGATGATCGGAGCCAGTGTCTATGTATTCCTTCACTGGAAACCGGCTGGCAAACCTGCCTTCGGTGGTTTGTCGATCCCATCGATATTCACCAGGAGCATCGACATGAGATGGGTTCCATTGCTGAGCTCCTGCATACTACTGCTTGTGGTACTGACCTCCGCCCAGTTCCACCCCTGGTATATCGCCTGGATCCTTCCGTTCTCCCTCGCATCGGGAAACATTTACTGGAGCTGGTCCACTCTTTTACTGTTCTCATCTCTTCAATACAACTACTATCCTCCCTGGGAGATCGGAGGTTTCTAGCTCGAGCGGCACGGGGATTCATCACTTTCCGAAACGGTATCGATCCCAGCATCGTTCACATAAATATTGAAAGAGTTGAAACCTATGGGGATCTCCCCCTCGATTCCAGATGTGGTCCCTGATCTTGTGTATGCCTTGTAAAAATCGAAATGCTCTTTTATGAAGTCGATGAAGAGATCGTAGCTCGAGAGCTCGTACGTGAAGATAACGAGAGATACATTGTTCTCGACGGTGATGTTTATGAGCTCCTCATCTGTAAGGGCCGGATATCTGACCATTGCAAGATTGGTCGCTTCCGGGGGTTGAAGCCTATCCGCATAGACACCGATCATCGGGTCACCTGAAATGATGATGTCTTCCTGGTCCGTAAGAAGTTCGACCTCCTTTGCGATATCCCTCTCAATGACCGTGTCTGTTGCGAATACCATGACGGTTTCGAAGCCCAGGGATAATACCATGTAAAGGATTCCTGCCATCACAAGCGTCGACGACCATCGTTTCCTTACGGACCAAGGGGTCCCGAAAGAACCGATGCCTTTCTCGCGTTCCGATCCCTTCAGGTCTGCGACAAGGATCATGAAACCCTTTCCCCCAAGGCAGCATATCGGCGGTAGGAGCAATATCAGGTAATGCTCCCATAATGGAGACTGAAGGATGATGAAGACGAACAGAGGTAGCACCCAGACGAGCATCAGCTGAGTGGTCCGATGCCTCCATTCGCGGGATATCGAGACCAGGGAAAGAACGAGCGGGGCGGAGGTGAAGAGCAGAAAAAGTGAGATCGTCCGTAACTTCTCCGTGATGGAAAACCATGGCCTGTTCAGGTTGTCAAGGAGCATTCCGTCAACTGTGTTCGAGAACCCGTAGATCGACAGTGAAAAGAGGATCACTACCAGTGTTGAAACGGCCAGTACGATCAAATGCCAGGGTTCTACACCGCTCTTTATCTCACTCCTTCTGTCTCTAAGGTAAAGAAAGAGCATGTATGCTCCGACGGAGATCATCGGTATGACGGCAAAGAGCTTCGACATTGCGGATAAGGAGAAGAGCGCCCCGGTGATGATCAACAGTAAGATGACTTTTCTTGGATCCCGTCTTTGACCATCCTCCTTCCTTTCGACCTTTTTAAAATAGAGCTGCAGTGCAAGGAAACCGAAGATCAGGAGAACCGTGGCATACAGGTCGAAGCTCGCGTGTCTGCTTTCCTTGAAGAAAGCGTAGTTCAATGCGAGGAACAGTGAAGAGACCATGGCGACATTTCTTCCACCGTGATGATAGGAAAGAAGGATCATACCGAATATTCCCGCCAGGGATAGCATCACGGTCATGGACCTGACCGGAAGAGGATTGCCGTTCAAGAGCTCGATGACGAAGGAGAATACAGGGCCCTGCTGGGTGTTAATTTCCGAGTACATACGGTGACCTTCGTTCAGCAACCTTCCGGCCATGAGAAAGATTCCTTCATCCGTACCATTGTTACCAAGTGATCCGGAATATCCAGGGAAGGTGAAGGGGTTCATCAGATTGTAGAAACGGAGTATGCCCGAGAGAACCAGGACTGCGGCGTAGGGAATACACCTCTGGATGGCACCAGGCCTGTTCTCCGAAAGCATCGGTTCTGCAAATCTATCTCTGCATATAGACCTTTCCAAACAACGTTGGATCGAGGGCCTGCCTCAAAGAGATGTTCATGGGTAACGGTCGTAAACGAAGCTCACATCATGGGCCCCGCTGTTCAGATACACTCCCATGAGCCCATGATATACCCTCTCCACCTCGTACCTCTCACCGTCCACGATAACGTCCCATGAAGTATAGTAGCTCACTCCAACGACCAGAAATACATTTTTCGGGATCGTCACCTTCAGATCGATACGGTTGTCAAGGGATGCATTGATATCCAGTGTCGAAGGACCGGAATATTGTACCACCTGAACACCCCTTGGCTCTGGTACGGAAGCCGCAAGAACTGAGGAATGCGGGTCGAAACTGTTCTGCCTCAATGCGTCCAGTATCTGCTCGTCGGACATTGCAGTGTAGTTCTCGACGAGAAATGCCCTGGGCAGTGCTCCCGGATTCTCGTATATGAAGACCTGCTTCCCGTTGTACTTTGTATAGACCAGGTCCATACCGCTGTCTTCCAACCTGTTCCGGGATAGAACGTACCTCACACCAAGAAGGTCCAGTATGGGATGGTCAACGTTCCGGGACAGGTTCCTGACCGTTCCCAGCAGTTCGGAATAATACAGGAGCTCCAGAGGATTGTAGCCATCGACGGTCTCTATCCCGTAGATGATCTGGTAGTTGCTCGGGATAACATCGTCAGGATCGTAGATCCTGTACCCGGCAGAGTTCTCCATAAGGAATGAGATGTGAGGTTCGATGGTGTAGATCTCATCCATATCTTTCGTATCGATGAAAGGAGTATGATAGACAGCCAGGTTCAGGATGAGGAACAAGGTCAATACCGGACCGAGGTATTTTGGACACTTCCTGCTGCGGGACCTCCACACCAGAATGCCGATCGCTCCTCCAAGAAGAAGAAGGAACACCAGCAGGTCCAGGATCGCCGTGTTGAACACAGATCCGATCAACGAGATATGCCCCTGTGCCTGCCGCTCATCCGCAATGACCTTTTTCACCAACTCAGCGATCAGGTCGGAAATGGGGCCTTTCAATAATATCGAAATTATAATGAGGAATAGAAAGACCACTGCTCCTCCTGTAAGATACTTGCTCCACGCGTGTAATCTTTTACATTGCCTGGTCCCAATATCCCTCATAAGCGATCGAAAACCGAATCCCGCGAGGATCGAGACCGAAAAGAGGGTCAGCAGGTAGAACCTTGAGGGAACCCGCAGTATGTCGAACCCCGGGACGAACTTCCAGAAGATCCAGTATAGAGGAGTGAACATTCCCAATGCCATCAGGATCGAGAAAAGGCCGAGACCAGAAAAGAACCTTACATACCGGACCTTCCAGTATCTATAGGATAGGACTATCAACGCAAGGGCAGGGATCCCGATGTAGATGGAAAGCTCCCAGTAGTTCCAGGGATGTAGATAATTGCCCTGAAGCGGAGTCCCGAAGAACCTGGGAGCAAGCAGTGTGATGAAGTACCATGGAGGGAGGGAGTAATCCGCGGCCCAAAGATAGCTCATACCGCCGCTTCTGGTGGAGTTCTGCGTAAAGATATATGTGGGAATGATCTGGACGGACGCGACCAGTAGCGAGACTATCGCCCCGATGATGGGGCCGGCAACTGCCCGGGCCCACCTTGAGGGTCTCATCATCTCCTTCCTGTGCCAGTAGATATGATAGATGCAGCTGACTAGAAGAAGAAATACCGAAAAGAGTACTATCTGGATATGTCCCGCCAGGAGTTGCATCCCGACCAGCAGGCCTGTCAGAGCCCCCCATTTCCAGCTGCTTTTTTTCAGGCAATGATCGAAGGTCAGATAGATCATCGGTATCCAGCTTGCAGAACAGACCTGTCCGTAATGCCCCGAATAGATATGGCCGACGAAATATCCACCGTAGATGAACACGATGCTTGAAACAAAAGAGGCCATCCCTCCAAGGCCAACCCTTCTACCAACAAGGTATAACGATGCCCCGGCGATGAATATATGGAGCATGAAGCTGAAACCGAAAGCCGAATGGGTCGGGAGGATCCAGAACAGCAATATGTTGATGGGATAGAACATACCCAGCTGCATATTTGCCATCAGAGGCTCCCCCCCGTAATTGAAGGGGTTCCAGAAAGGCAGGGTGCCATCGTTCTGAGAGCCCGCTGCGACATACCTCCATGGATAGTACTGCTCGATGATGTCGGAATGCTCGGAAAAAATGATCCAGTCCGGGTGCAGTATGACCTTCCAGAAGAAAAGGCAGACAGTGAGCAGGATCAGGAGCATCCAGAAGAGGTCTGCTCTCCAAACCCTGTCCGTGGACCACTTTGGACCCGTATATCTTTCTTCAACAGGGACGGCCTCCGCCTTTCCGGTCATGATGCCCCTTTCCGGATATGACCTGTTCCACTATATCATTGATTTGCCGCGACCTTCGTCCTCTTCCTCAGGAACAGCAGAGACAGAACACCCAGGGGGATCGATATCCAGAGGGACGTAGCGACCTGAAGCAATGAAGCGGCCATTGCCGTGGATCCTCCGACAGACAGAAGCTCAAGGATGGATTTGCTGCCGAAAACATTGCCTGCCCCTATGGGAAGTATGAAACCCAGGATGTTCGCCAACGCTATCGCCGCTATCGCCCCCGGAAATGAAATATACATGTCTCCCGGAAGGGCGAGCACAACAAGGTAGAACCTGAGTGCTTCGTTGATCCATATGGCAAGGGTCAGCATGATCACCCCTGTTCCGGTCCAGGGATCCCTTCTTATGGTCCCAAGGGAAGTATGGTATCTGTCAACTGCCCCTTCGAGCTTGAAAAAGAACGTATATACTTTTGAATCCTTGTTTCCGCGGGTGAGGGCAAGGGTGCATCTTTCCATCATTTTGTTGACCATTCTCAGGAATCCTCTGTTGACAAGCAGGAGGATCACCATGATGATGGCGGATCCTCCGATGCCGATGACAATCACCATCCCGCGAACATCCTCGAAGCCCAGAACTGAGACCATGTAGGCGAGCCCGAGGACGGAAAGGAGCAGTATGGTAAGAATGTCGAGGGATTTCTCCGCGAATATGGTCGCAATGCCCTTGGATATCCGGTTTCCGGTATGTTCTTTGAGCATCAGCGCCCTGACGGGTTCTCCTCCCAATTTCCCGGGAGTGGAGTTGTTGAGTGCAAGGGATGCCAGGAATATGGGCAGAGTGATCACACCTATGTTTCTGGCCCCCATGCCTTTCAAGAGCCCG
>JAFGJI010000121.1 GCA_016929175.1 Thermoplasmatota archaeon
CAATTTGGTGACGAACAGGTCCATCTCACCTCCGTTGTGGTCCCTGTCGAAGGCACCTTCGGTGGTGGGTATATCCTTCGACGAGGTCTCCCCGAAGATGTGAACACATCCGGTCCCGTCGATATCAATTCCGAACGGTGTATCCTCCCCCAAACCTCCAAGGTATGTGCAGTAGACAAGGTCGCTGCCTCCAACCGACAGTTTGGCAATGAATACATCGTAAACGCCCCCATTGTAACTTTGATCGTAAGACCCGGTCGTCACCGGGAGGCCGGTGGACTCGGTCATTCCCGCAAGAAAGATCGAGCCCTCATCGTCGGCGACCACCCCTCGGACCGTGTCGTCCTTCTCCCCTCCCAGATATGTCGAGTACTGAAGGGAAGCCCCGTCGATACCCAGTTTGAGGACGAATACCTCCGTGTCGCTACGGTCATGGGTTTCATCGAATGCTCCCGGGGTCGTGGGGAAATCCTGTGAACCGGTCACCCCGCCAATATAGGCGAAGCCGGTATCATCAACGGAGACCGCGACGCCCACATCGGATCCGGACCCACCGATGAAGGTGGAATATTCAAGCGAGTCCCCCGAGGGTGAGATCTTTGTAACAAAGACATCCCAATCCCCTCCGTTATGGGTTTCGTCATATGAACCTGGAATCGTGGGGAAATCAACGGACCCCGTGAACCTGGTGAGGTAGGTGCAGCCCTTGTCGTCCGTATCCATATCCCCTCCTTCCTCCCAGCCCGAACCTCCAAGATATGTGGAGAAAAGCAATGGGTCTATGATGACTGTCCTTGAAGGGTCGCGTCCTTCCAGTTGGAAGGAGTAAGTGTCATCCTTTACCTTGAAAGCTGATGTCAAGTGTTCAAGGGGATCATCTTGGTAGAACACTTCGAGTCCGCTGTCGTATACCACAGGACCAAAACCGGATGCGAACTCGAGTTCGGCCCCGTCCTTCCCGGGAGCAACTCCCGAACCCTCTACCCTGAACCCGACCTCTTCATGGTCGGAACCCGGGTGGAGGATGATATCATATTTCAGGCCTTTACCACCCATCCTGTAGACGACATCGGCTCCGTCCCATACGTTCTCGTATACTATCTCGCTGTAATTGGGGACCCCTGTCCGCCACCTTGCGGGATCGTTGCCGAAAAAGAAGTTGGAGTAAAATGGAAGCGCCTCCCGGCCTTTTGGAGCCACCTCGTTGGCATCATTGAAGGATATCTTGAGGATGCTGGACCGTCCGGTCTCACGGTGGTCCTCCGGGCAACCGAGGGATCCGAACCTATCAGACCCTTCGTCAAAGAGGTCCACAGGGGCCGCTCTGTCGGGTATCCTCAGGATGATCCCATCCTCGAGGAACAGGACCGCACCGTTTTCGGAACTTCCCGTAAACAGGACCTCACTGTTCTTCAGCTGTCCAAGGTTCTCCGAGAAGAACCATGGGTCTGGGTAAGATGCTGTTTCGGCGGTCCCGATAGGGACCTGTAGCATGGCATCACCGCCGGAGCCGGTTCTTATGATCGGTACAAGGGTCATCGAGAGTAATGCCGCGATAAGGATCGGACAGACATGATGTGCTCGAGACAACTTTTCAGTCCCCCAGGATGCGGGTTGGCCGGTCCGGATGAAATCCGGTTGGTAGTACTTAATAATAGCCGGTATAAGACCAGGGCCTATTATAAAATGAAGATGTCAGGAGCCGAGCAGTCCCTTGACGATATCGACCGCTTCGGGTATCGCCTCTTTGACCTTCTCGCTCAGTTCATCGCTGAACTCATCCACACTTTCTATCCTGATGCCGACAAGGGTGATCTCAAGGGGGATCCGGTCCTCTCCCAATCTCCTGGACATCTCCACTGCATCCATGAGCGTGGTATCGTGGGGATTTGTGGAATGTACGGATGCGAATTCATCAAGCTCCATGACACGGATCTCTCCGAAACGCATTTCCTCGAGATAAATGGCATCGACAAGGACGGCCCTATCATATCCCAGTATCATGTCCAGAAGGTTCAATCCTCCGGTATAGGCCTCCCTGATATCAACGTCCGTTCTGCCCTTCAGCTGCCTGACAACATGTAACCCCACACCGTCGTCCCCCAGGATGGGGTTCCCTATGCCAACGATGATCGTCCTTGCCATGGTACATCAAATCTTATTGACCCTTATTAATGGTTCCTTGTCTCATATCAATAATTTCCGTGCTATCATAGTAGAAATGGAATTCGGATGTCCTCCGGGAATTGGATATGATGGACCCCGATCATGATCCGGTTAATGCACTCTCTTTTCATTTTGAAATGTACATGGATGGCGGATCATTGTTGTTTTAGTTTCGGAGAGGTCCTTAACTCTTTTATAAGAACCACGGATTACAGATGATCATCCAGGTAACGTTAGGTCAACAGTATTAAGATGAGGACATTATTATCCATAGGACTTTGGGTGGGGAAAATGGTTACGGAAAGATATGAACTGCGAGGTATCATCCAGGATAAGCTAAAGAAGGTAAGGTCTCTTAAAAGCGATAAAAACAAACGAGGATAGATGATCGGAATGCTGTTGGATGATGAGATAAGCTCTCTGATATCTGAGGAAAAGATATTACCCTACGATTATCAGAAGAGAATGAAACCAAAGAAGAAGCAGGGAGCCCAACATGAAGAACATGAGATGGAGTTCACTGGAAAGAATGGACATTCGTTCATGATAGTATTGAGAAAGAACAGACTAGATTTCAATGATTTTTCTGTTATATTACGATATAAGGATGATAAGACCGGGATCTGGTACAATCTTGTTCGATTCAACGGGAAACACACCCATACAAATAATCTGGAAAGAAATACTTTTTCCGGTTTTCATATCCATACCGCAACTCAGCGATATCAGGAAGCGGGTCTCAGGATAGAGAACTATGCGGAAAGGACCGAATTGTATAGAACATTCGAGGAAGCGGTAGTTCGATTCATTGAAAGGACCAATTGCCGAGTTGAACGCCCAAAAGGAACACCTGAACTTGATATATTCGGAGGTTGATCTATGACCATAGATGATATCAGATCCGAGTTCAAGAAGAAAGTATGTGATGAGATCGATCTTTTCACGGAAGGAAGGGGTCGCTTCATTGTTCAAACACCTTTCCTTTTTGATGATGGGGACCATCTCAAGATCGTTCTAAAACATGATCAGAACAGGAATTGGTTCTTGACAGATGAAGGCCATACGTTCATGCACCTTTCATATGAAGAAATTGATCTTGAGACCAAAACAAGACAGGGCATAATAGACAGAACGCTGGTCACATACAATATAACGAACAGAGATGGAGAGCTGGTCATTCTCCTGCAGGATAATAATTTCGGGGATACATTGTTCTCTTTCATTCAAGGTCTTCTCCATATCTCCGATGTGACCTATTTGAAAAGAGAGATGGTCAGGTCCGCTTTCTATGATGAATTCAAAAACCTGGTGACATCGAAAGTGCCCGAAAAACTCATCAACTTCGATTACAACGATCCGATCCATGACCCGAACTCATTATATCCGGTCGATTGCTGCATTCAGACCAAACCGATAAATGTTTTCATCTTCGCTGTACAGAATGATAACAAATGCAGGGACGCAACGATCGCCATCCTTCAATTCGAGAAGTTCGGAATAGAGTTCAGACCTGCAGCCATCTTTGAGAACCAGGAAGAGATCAACAGGAAGGTACTTGCAAGGTTCTCCGATGTGTGTGACAAACAGTTCTCGTCGATATCTTCAGCTAAAGAGAGATGGGATAGACATATGAAAATGGAGATAGAAGTTACATGAAAAGGGGAGATATCAATGGTTTTTCCAAATGAGATCATAAACAACAGTCAAGGGGATCTCTCGTTCGATCTCTTAAACGATACACTGAAGGCTTATCCTGAGTCCAATCTGGATATGGCTACTGCGTTCTTTGCATGATAAAGGGAGAGGTCAACAGATTGAAATTAGAACCATTTGATATTACTAAAATGAAACTGATCTCAATAGATCTTTTTTCGTGAGGATAAGATTGTTGAACAAGAATCACCCTCAACTAGTCCCTCTTGATGGACTGAAGCAGTATCTCATCCTTGTCGTAGATGTTCGCTATGAGTGGCATCGACCCGGGCATTGTATGGGTGGCGCAGCCGAAACATGGGTCGTATGCCCTGAAGGCCATCTCGACCATGTTCAGGAGGCCGTCGTTCACTTCCCCATTCTTTATCAAGCCCTTGGCCGCGTCCCTGACGGACATCGTTATGGCGCCAGCGTTGTTGGTCGTTGCCACGATCAGGTTCGCCTTTTTTATGAGCCCTTGCTCATCAACATCGTAGTGGTGGATGAGGGTTCCCCTGGCTGCTTCGATAACTCCGAATCCCTCTCCCGGCTCCCTGACAGGGTTCCTGATATTCTTGGATGTGATCTCATCGTCCGTTGCGAGCTCCAGGGCTCTCTCGGAAACGTA
>JAFGJI010000122.1 GCA_016929175.1 Thermoplasmatota archaeon
CTATTCAACGGACAATCCTGCCAGGATAATCAAGGCCGTTGCCAACGTTCCTCTGGACGTGACCAGACAGGTCCTTCTCTTCGACGACGGACTCCACAATGACGGGCTTGCGGACGACGGCCTCTACGGCTCCACACCCGTGACCATCCCGACCCTGCCGACCGAAGGCCGCATCATATTGATAGAGGTCTTCGACTGGGCCGCGAATATCGGTCTCGGGGAGTGTGATCTCATCGTCGACAACACGCTGCCCCAGGTACAGACACCTGTGAGGATACACTATCCCGCGAACCGGTCCTCTGTCGCTGACGACGAGCCTTTCCACATGGAGATCAAGGCGTGGGACATTGGTTCCGAAGTGTTCAGCGTGGAGGCGGATGGGACGGATATCGGTTTCTTTCCTCCCATAACGTTCAATAACGAGGGAGAGGATAACGACCTTGACGATACCGATATGAACTATACATCGATCGATGTGTTCCCGAACACCGGTGGCACACCTTCGAAATACTACTTCATCGAGATCATCGTCACGGACATGGCGGGGAACAGTATCAAGGCACTCGGGCAGGTGCTTGTCGTCAACGACAAGTATGCTCCGGTGGTTGAGATGATCGAACCGGTGAATGGGGGGGCCCTTTCCCGGAAGGACAGGATCTATGCTGTTGTCACCGATGACGGTGTCCTGCGCACCGTGAGATACCGGATAATGACCGGTCTTGGGGGATTATCGGAGGTGGGTTCCGGGCTCCTGGAAACGAAAGGGGCGGACATCTACGAGGCATCCGTGGACGTGTCCGCACTGCCCGATGGGGACTATGTTCTCGAGGTCTATGCCGAGGATACGGCGGGCAGGACAGGCTCCTCGGGGCTGTTAGGTATCATGATAGACAACAACGCCCCTTCATTGAGGGTCTGCAGCCCAAGGAACAACTCTGCGGTGAAGGGTTTGATCGCTTTTTACGTGGAGGTGGAGGACCGCTTCGCAACGGCATTCGATGCGACCATATCGGTGGATGGAGGTGCGAAGATGCCTCTATCCGATGGGCTCGAGACAGCCGAATATACGGAGGGCAAGCACCAGGTCGAAGTGAGCGTCAGGGACCCTGCCGGTCTTACGGACACGGTCACCCTGACCCTATATTTCGACAATGCCCTCCCGGAGGTCAAACTGTTATCCCCTGGCTACGGTGTCATGCAGGAGGGAACCATAACGGTGATCGCCAGCGTTAGCGATGGGGCTGGTCTCGAGGTAGTGGAAGCAATGCTCTACGACTGGGGAGATCGCACGGGACCCGATCCCCCTGAAGTGAACGAGACCCCGTTCGCGTCGGTCACCCTGAAGGTCCCATCCGGGCAGATAGTGACGAGCGGACAGTATTCCGCGATCATGGATACAAGAGGTCTCGTCGATGGAAGATATCTGCTCGCCATCATGGCAAGGGACCGCAGCGATGAGACATCCATGGCATTTTCCTATCTCCCGATAGACAACAACGCTCCGCAGATCATCGTCCTTTCTCCGAGGGATGGAGGGGCCATCACAGGGATGTTCACCCCGGAGGTGGAGGTCAGGGACCCGTTCCTGACAAGGTCCTATTTCACCTTCAACGGGCAGGACTATCCAGAGGGGACCACCCTGAACCTCAACCAGGTACCGGACGGAAGCTATGTGATGAGCTTCGTCGCCATCGACGCATCCTTGAGGTCCACGATAGTGGATGTTGATGTATTCGTCGACAGGACCCCTCCGCAGGTTCAGCTCCTCTCTCCTGCCGATAATTCGTCCCACAAGGGGGTCCTGAGGGTCCTGGCTTCCGTCAGGGAGACCTCGGGCATCAGATACGCATTCCTGGAGATGGACGGTTATTCCGTTGCAACGGGGGAGCCGATAGGTGACGGAGGTCTTTACTCGTTCATGTTGAACCTGACCTCCTTCAACAGGTCCGCCCATTACATAAGGGTCAGGGTGGAGAATATGGCCGGCCTTATTGGCTCATCTGTATCCCGGAGGATATACAATGAGTATCTGGACACCGATGGGGATGGTGTGCAGGACCAGTACGATGACGACCCGTTTGACCCCAGGGTGCACGGGGATATCGACGGGGACGGTTTCGGCTCCTTCTATGATGATGATGATGACGGTGATGGCATTCTCGATATATACGAGCCCCAGGGGGAGAGCCTGAACCCGAATGGTGTCAGCAAGGGCGTGACGTTCGCAAAGGACCCGACCGAATGGCTGGATACGGACGGGGACGGCATAGGGGACAATTCCGACCCGGACATGGACGGGGACGGGATCGCCAACCATCTCGATGCTTTCCCTCTGGACCGCTCGGAATGGCGGGATACGGACGGGGACGGCATGGGGGACAATTCCGACCCGGACATCGACGGAGATGGGGTTCCCAACGAAAAGGACGACCTGAAGTTCGATCCCTCGGAATGGCTGGATACGGACAACGACGGGGTCGGGAACAACAGGGATGAGGACGATGACGGTGACGGGGTTCCGGACTCCAGGGACGACTATCCTCTGGACAAGGACAGGCAGTACAACTGGTGGCCTTTACTATTTATGGCCTTCATCGCAATTCTCTGTGTGGCTGTTCTGTTCATCGGGATGGTCTTCCGCAATACCATGGAGGGAGCGGTCCGCTCGTTCCTGGAACAGGGGCACGAGGCCGGGAAGACCGGTCCGAAGAGGACCTCCGGAGGTCACAGGTCTCCCCGGATGGAGGGGCCCCCCGTGAAGGAGGAGGCCGGGGAAAAGGCCCCCGAGATGGACCTTAAGACAGCGAAGCATTTCAAGGACAATGAGGTCTACGAGGAGCAGAAGGACGGTTTCAGGGTCAAATGGGGTTAATTCCCTATCTCGTCCATGCCGCCCATGTAGGGTCTGAGAGCCTGCGGTATCTCCACGGAACCGTCCTCACGCTGATAGTTCTCGAGGATGGCGACCATGGTCCTTCCTATGGCAAGGCCCGAACCGTTAAGGGTGTAAAGGAACTCGCTGGGAAGATGAGGCCGCCTCCTGAACTTGATCATGGCCCGTCTGGCCTGGAAATCTGTGAAGTTGGAGCAGGAGGAGACCTCGAGCCATCTGTCCCCGGCCGGGGAATGGACCTCGATGTCGTACGTCTTCGCGGAAGAGAACGTCATGTCCCCCGTGCATAGAAGGACCTTCCTGTGGGGGAGTTCCAGCCTTCTAAGGACCTCCATGGCGTTGTCGGTCAGAAGCTCGAGCTCCTTTTCCGAGTCCTCCGGAGTTGTGAAGGCCACGAGCTCCACCTTGGAGAACTGATGCACCCTGATGATGCCTTCCTCCCCGGCATGTCTCCCCGCTTCCCTCCTGAAACAGGGTGAGAACGCCTGGTATCGTATCGGAAGCTCGTCGATGTCCAGTATCTCGTCGCGGTGCAGGTTCGTGACGGGGACCTCCGCGGTTGGTACCAGGTAGAGGTCGTCCCCTGTCAGTTTGTACATATCCTCCTCGAACTTCGGGAGCTGACCGGTCCCCGTCATGGAGGCGGAGTTGCACAGGGCCGGAGGCCAGATCTCGGTGTATCCCTGCTCGCGGTGGATGTCCATCATGAACTGGGCGAGCGCGAGTTCCATCCTTGCGCCCGCTCCTTTCAGCACATAGAAGCCGGAGCCGGCTATCTTCGCCCCCCTCTCAAGGTCAATGATGCCAAGGCCGGAGGCGATCTCCGTATGCTGCTTTGGTTCGAAGTCCAGCTTCCTGGGGTTTCCCCATGATGAAAGCGTTACATTTGCAGACGCATCCGGTCCTACGGGGACGTCGGGCAGTGGCATGTTGGGGATGGTGAGCCTCAGTTCGTTTCGTTTCCTGTCCAGTTCACCTGACTCGGAATCCAGCTCCTTGAGCCGCTGGCTCACCTCCTGCATCCTGGCGATCCTCTCCTTTCTCAGGGCAGGGTCCTTGATGGCGGCTATCTCCTTGGAGACCACGTTCTTCTCGTGCTTCAGGGAATTGACCTCGTCCACGACCAGTCTGAAGCGGCTGTCAGCCTCAAGAAAGCCTTCAAGGTCCGCCTCGACCCCGCGGTCTTCGATCATCTTCCTGACAGCTTCGGTGTTCTCCCTTATGTACCTGATGTCGAGCATACGAACGCCCCGGATGAAGCGGAAGAAGAAGGAGGCTAATAATA
>JAFGJI010000123.1 GCA_016929175.1 Thermoplasmatota archaeon
CATCTCCCACTCATCGGGCATACCGTCGTAATCCATGTCGCCCGAGGTCCCCCGGACCTCCACGTTCTGATAGTCGCTGCCGCCCGTCCCCTTCGTGGAGACATCTGAGACGCCCTTGAGAACGATCCTGCTGGATTCGTGGACCAGGATCTCCACTGAGTGGACCGTTCCCGCATTCAGCTGTATCTTCACAGTTGCGTCCTTAGTCTGGTTGACCCCGATGTCACCGAAGTCCATCTCCTCCCGGTCGGAAGCTATATTGGATTCGTCCACAACAGGCCATATATCGGCCATAACGCCGTAGGCATCCTTCGTCCCATCGTTTGTTATGTAGATGGTGATCTCCACCGTGATACCTGCATCCTCCAAGCTTCTGAAGAACACCTCATCGATGTAGAGGTGCGGCAATCTGATATCGTCCTCGAACAGACCTGTATCCTTGGTCTTTTCACCCTCATCAGCGAATGCAACGGCCACGACCGTGATGCATATCATCGAGATCGCCGCCAGTAATGCATAGATCGCCCCCGCAGGGACCTCGAGCCTGCGTCCGAACCTTGATGCTTTCTTTCTGGTCATATCCTTCTCACCTCGCCCGGTTTTCCCGGACATAGTGAGAAAAACATTACCCTGAGTATTTAATCAAATATTGGAACGCATCTTTGACAATGGTTCTGGTCGTTCTTCCCCGGTCATCTCCCCGGGATCTTGCCCTTTTTTCCGCATCTGGGGCACCTGAACATGGACCCTTTGAACTCGAAAGGTATCTCGACCTCCTCTCCGCAGCTGCAGGTGATGATGGGGTTCTCCTCGTCCATCTCCTCGAGTTCCTCCTCATCGAGCTCCTCCCACTCCTCTTCCTCCCCCCATTCCTCGGTCTCTCCCCATTCCTCCTCAACAGGTTCCTCCGCGGCTTTCTTTGCTGCTACCGAGGGGGGAGCGACACCCTCCGGGAGCACAACGTCCACAGTCTCTTCGATATCAGGAGCTTTGACGTGGCGAACTCTCTTTCTTATGGGTTTCTTCGGCCTTTTCTTGCCAATTCCGAACAGTTCATCCCGAAGGTCCGTAAGATCCTCCTCTTTCTCGGCTTCCAGATCCAGATCCAGTCCAAGGTCCATGATATCTGTATCGGCGGTGAAGAGAGGGGCATACTCGGGTGGTGGCGCCTGTGGAGTGGAGGGCTCCCATCCGGAAGGTGAGTAAGTGCTTTCATCACTCTCTCCGGCAGGTGACGGAGCTTCCTGGGAGGCTGCAGGTCCTCCTACTGGGGCGGTCTCCTGGGGAGGCTTGACCGTTGGTACCGGCTCCTTGATCTTCTTGTCCCCCCTGAAAATGAATATCAGGAGGATGAGGATCAGCAGCACGATGACGACGATAACGATGATGGCGATCATCCATCCCTCCAGGAGGGGCCCCGTTCGTTCATCATCATCATCGGGGCTATCATCGATGTTCCGCACATGGTAGGCGACCGGTGTGATGTAACTGATCGTCTCCCCATCGGAATCGGTGACGGTTATTCTGACATCATAACCCATGGAGTCCGGGTACTTCATCTTTCCAGAATCGTCTTTCTCCGCTGTGTTCCAGTCGATGTAGTAGGAGACCCATTGTTCGGTTACGAATATGCCCCCCGGATCGGTCCGGCTGACGTTTCCCAGGTCCACCCATGTCGTCCTTACAAGGACCTCCACCTTGATGTTGGCAGGAGGCACCGGCTCGTCATCTGATACGTTGAATGATAGTCTCACTGTTCCGGATAAGGGCAGATTGAACGACGGGAGGAGCGCCGTATCGAGCTCTGGAGGGTAGATGTTCTTGACACGAACCCCTGAGATCTGGTGCATGCCGGTAAGGTTATCAAGGTCCGTGACCTCCGCCCTCACGTCGATGAAGCCGTTCTTTACTAACGTGGACTCCCAGGTGACCTGGGCAAGGTTACCTATAAGGACCGGTCTACCCATGGAGTTCCAGATGTCGACCCCTTGCGGTCTGTAGAGGAACCTGATGTCGTTCTCCCGCAAGTTCATATCCCGGTCGGTGATGGTCGCAGTGAATGTGACCAGGCTTGAGATCGTATCGCCTTCCGAATGGCTCGTTATACGGATCATGGGTTCGTAGAGATTATGCAGGGTCACAGTATCGTTGAGGTCCAGTTCGATCTGGTAGTTCATTGAATCTGTCACTCTTGCCATCAGGTTGTATTCGCCATTGTCCAACAATGTGGTATCCCACAGGAAATTGAAGGTGCCGTTCTGCCCCCTTGTCATGTTGCCGAGGATCTCCCATGTCTCCGTCTGCGCATCACTGACGAGCAGCTGTACCGGGTCCGATACGTCATCATCGGGATCGTAGGTCTGGATGGTGACATTGAATGTGCCCGAGATCGTTGATCCGGGATATGGCCGGATGAACTCCCCTTCTGGAGGATAATAGTTGTCTATGAGAGCGGGGTTGATGTTCCTCGATTCGGATCCCAGCCCGTATAGGGTCGTCGCATTTACCCTGAACCATATCGGGCCGTCCTCCAGGGTTTCCGTGTCGAATTCGGCCAGGAAATCCGTGGTGGACCCATCGATCGGAGAAGACCTATTGGCATACTCTGTCCATGAGCTGTTATCCCGGGAATAGAAGAACCTTACGGGAGGTTTGAGCTCTTCCGAGGACGGTAAGATCACCTTTGCCGAGATCCCTTCCACCCACCGGAGGTGGGTGCCGTCCGAGGGGTAGACCAGCTTCACGAAAGGAGGTGCATGGTTGAGCACGTCCACCCTGTCAGTATACATGGATGTTTCCAGACCGAAGCTGTCAGTGACACTCACCTTGAGGAAATATCCACCGTTGGCGAACAGTGTGGTGTTCCAGAACTTGATCGCTACGTCTCCCTCGATCTTGTCAGGGGTTCCGTCCCCGATCGGGTTCCAGGATCGGTTATCGTTCGAGCGGTAGAACATCACGTCCTCAGCTCCGGCATCCCAGTCTATATCGTAGACCCTTGCACTGATATTGATATGACCTGACACTACCTCGTGGCGTCCGGGGGACAGGATCCATAACATCGGACGGGAAGGAGACCTGTCCGTGAGGGTGGTACGAAGCCGGTCATCCTGGGTCCAGGAGGCAACGAGCAGCTCCGGGTAAAGGTCACCGTCATGGTCCCCGAGGCTTATGATGCGCCACCCGTAGTACTTGAAATCCATTGGCGCATCGTTTTTCTCTCTCCCGGAATCGATAGCGATCTCTCCATCTTGGAGTGGTAGGTCGAAGATATAGATCCTTCCCGTGGATGTCGTTCCGACATATTCCAGGGGGGCGGAGACCGCGAGCGATGGAACCAGGTTGAAAGGTGAGGTCCCGAGGACTGCGGCGGACATGCCGAGATCAGTGTTCGGTGTTCCGGCGATCGTGGTGTTGCACATGTCCTGGTCGATTACGGAGAGCTGTGACCAGTGGGGCTGGCCGCCCCGGAATATACTGACGGTCCCCTGAGCCGGAGAACCGATGAAAAGGTCATTCCAACCATCCCGGTCTGTATCTATCGAGAACATACTGGAGCCGAATTCAACGGGTCCCGTGAGGACCTTCATGCTGTGGGAGAGCGTCCGGAAGGTGAGCGTGAGGTTGTCGAAGCCGAACCCACCATACTCCGTGGCTGCGGTCCAGCGGGATATCTTCCCGCCCATGTCAAGATAATATTCTCCGGGGCCGTCCAGGAGGGGAAGGATGTCGGTTTTGTAAGTTCCGGTCCCGAACAGGTTCGGGCCATTGTTCTGTCCGGCCCTTGTGTAGATCTCGGGCGTTGTGTCAGGTTCCGGGTAACCGTCCATTCCGGTCCCGAACCAGACAATATCTCCCGTGGAATTGGTCAATCTCGCCTTTATCCACAGCCTCTCCTGCTGCTCGAAGCCCCAATCCTCGTACTCCCAGTCGAACTGCAGAACGGCCGAACTGATGCCCGAGATGTTCTCCTGTGACAGCTGGAAGGATACGCCGTATGCTCCAGACATGTCCCTCTCATCGCTTGTTTGCCGGACCCCTCCTATCTCGATAAACAGCTTCTTCTCGATCCCGAAGGACCTGTTCGCTCCTCCAGCATTTCCGGTCTCCTGGTTGTATCTCACCGAATTATAACCGATACTACCGTCGTAGATATGGGTCGGCGAGGTATCCCATCCATCATCTCCAGCACCCCAGCCCCAGGTATTCCCGGACTCCTCCAACCCCTCCTCGAAATCCACGACACCGGTGGCGTTGGCACCCGGGAAGTAATAAGGGTTGAATGTGACGTCGATGTTTACGATCCTGATCTCCCCGTTGTCAGGTGAGGAATATGCGAATATCTCCCTCCCCGTCCCGTAGAGGTCAAGGCAGGCGGTCCTCGTGTTGTTCTTGACACTGTTCTCGGGCAGCTCCACCTCGTATCCGGATCCAGGTGTGACCCCTCCCGAGAACATCTCGAACCGGGGTATCGCCTGTTCTCCCTTCATGGATAGTACGATCAGGTCGTCAATATCGTCCCCCGTCATGTCACCGACCTCGAGGTGCGATCCGAAGAAGTATGTATTGTTGCCTTCGATCTCCAGTATCGCCTGGGAAGCTGTCATGACGGTGCCCTTGACTGCTATATTGATCTCACTCGATTCGTAGATCAGGACCTTTCCGGCACCATTCGATGCTCCGGGGCATCCGATAACCAGGTCCGGCCAGGTATCCCCGGCATAGTCCCATGGAATGACCGCCTGTCCCAGAAGATAATTCTCCTCGCC
>JAFGJI010000124.1 GCA_016929175.1 Thermoplasmatota archaeon
GAGTTCGGAGAACAGAAGGAGACCCCTTTCGGGGAAGGTGCTGCAAGTTGCATTGAATGGTGGCGAGAGAATGGCTACATATGAGAACAAATATCTGACAGGACCCTCCAAATTCCTGTTCCATCAGAGGTTGAAGATCACCATAGCACTTCATTATCTTCTTGAGGTTCTCAGGGGGAAGAGGAGCTTCGGCCAGTATATCCGATTCGTGAGAAAGGTCCTGATATTCTATAACAAGATCAAGTCCAACAAGGTTGTGAAGACCCGTAATGTATACAAGTTCCACATCTACTTCCCGGCCTTCCCCTCACCGGCTTTCTACAAGGGGATGGAGAAGTTCATCGCGGAGTGCAGGAACCCCGAAGATATTCCCCCTACTTCGGTCCTTCTGTCGATGACGAAAGCTTGCCCTTACAACTGCGAGCACTGCTATCAGAAGGTCGATGCGCTGAATGATATGCCCGTCGAAGTGATGAAGGAGGTGACGAGGAAGATCAAGGACCTTGGTGCTTCGTACTTCAACATCGAAGGAGGCGAGCCTCTCGTCCGTTTCGACAGGCTCCTTGAGATGCTCTCTGTTCTGGGGGATACGGAGGAGATCTGGGTCAATACCACCGGATTTTCCCTTACACCGAAGAAGGCTGATAAGATGAGGGATTCCGGTGTATTCGGGGTAATGGTATCCCTCCACCATCCGGACCCGGCGAAGCACGATGAGTTCGTGGGTCATGGTGGGGCCTTTGACATTGCGATCAAGGCGTTGAGGACCTTCAAGGAAGCTGGCATTTCGACCATGATCAACTGCACCGGAACCCAGGCTGTGGTCGAAGATGACGGGTTCGATCGGATAATGGATCTTGCCAAAGGCTCGGGATGCGCCATGGTGCAGCTCATCCACGAGAAACCGGCCGGAGCCTGGATGGGAAAGGACGATACAATGGGCAAGAAGTATCTTTCGAGGCTGCATGAACTTCACCGAAAATATAACTCCAACAACGAGAAGACCGACTATCCGCCAGTATCGTCACAGGCCTTCGAATCACGGGTTGACGAGTTCGGATGCACCGCGGGGGCCATAGAAAGATTCTACGTGAATGCGAACGGGGACGTTCAACCATGCGAGTTCGTCAATGTGAGCTTCGGTAATGTCCTCGAGGAGGAATTCGAGGATATTTACAGGAGGATGAGAAAGAGGTTCATCGACCCCAGGACCAACTGGATCTGCTGTACGGAGCAAGAGAAGGTCGCGGAGGCTTTCAGATCTTCCGGCCAGAAGAACACTCCACTCTCGCAGAAAAGGTCTGCACCGATCATCCAGGGGTTCGATAGGGGGAAAAAGACACCGATATACGAGAGAATGGGACTCTACGAGAGGAAGTGATGCGGAAATGATGGATTTCCTCAAGGCCTACCTCAGGTCTACGAGACCGTATACTTTCTTCATTACGGGAACCGCAGGCCTTTGCGGTATAATGGTCGTGGGCGGGGACGCGGATCTTACAAGGGTGATCGTTTCCCTGTTCCTGCTCTTTTCGGCCTACGGCGTAAACCAGGTCGTCAATGATCTGATGGGAACCAGGGAGGACCGGATGAACAAGGTTTCCAGACCGTCCGTTACCGGAGAGCTTGACAGGAGGAAGGCATGGATGATGACGGGTCTCCTATTCGTCGTGGGAGGTGTCATCACCTCATTCCTGAACCCATATGCTCTGATGGTCTATGTGGCGGGATATGCTTTCAATGTCATCTACGAGGAGCTCAAGGGAATCCCGCTTATCGGAAACCTCTGGTTCGGTGCGATGATCTCCCTTGCCCCTATTTATGGTGCAATGACGACCGGAGATCTTTCTCCATCGGATGTTCTGAAGGAGGAGGGGCTCCTTTTTCTGGTACTCCTGATAGCTGTCCTTCAATCCAACATGTGCTATTTCACCTATTTCAAGGACGCACGGGGGGACGCGAAAGCTGGCAAGAGAACGCTGGTGGTCCTGCTGGGACCGGCGAGGGCCAGGTATATAAATTTCATCATCTTCCCGATACCCTTCGTGCTGATATCGGTCCTCGTCCTTACCGATGTCCTGAGGAACGGACCCGGGCCGGTCTCCATACTTTTTCTGGCACTGTCCTTCATCCTGTACCTCATTCTCTCGGTGAGATTGATGAAGGACCCGACATCCAGGAGAGGACCTCTTGAATTGGACTTTCAGGGAGCCGTTCTGTTCCAGAACGGCCTTATCGCAATGTACCATCCTGTACTGGGAACGATACTTGGGATCGTCTCCTTCATAATAATCATGCTCATTTTCAGGATAATGTACCGTCGGGGTTTCTACGGCTGAAATATCAATCCCGAACGAACCTCAGGGATTCAATGAACAGAACGGCGAAGACCATATCGACCGCGGCAAAGACAAGGAAGGGCCATTCGACGAAATCGGCCCCCCGGGTGACGAGGTAGTACAGCACCACTGCGGCGTATCCTATCTTCATGCACACGGAGTATATGACCATCCTGAAGCTGCCCTTGGGTTTGAGGAATATTAAAAAGAGCAGAACGCCAAAGAGGAATATGAACATGGCTGAAGCGGAAAGGTACGCAGGATTGGATGGTATCGGTATGTCGAACATCTCCATCAGCGGTTTCCAGAAGAACAGGAAGCAAAGCCCAAGGATAAGGTCGTACAGAGCAGCGACCAGATACAGGCCTCGATAGTAGCCTCTCTTCATCTCGAACATGAACAATATATGGATATGATATCTAAATAAACCTTTTGAATTGATACCCCAAGCCCGACGCTCCGGCTAAAAAAAATTTCTACAAAAGCCAGATGTCCTGGAATTATAAATCCACCGGAACTTCTACGGCCATGTACTGGACCTCGTACCTCTGGGTCCTGTATCTCCTGTCAGATCTCAGAAGCCCTGCCCCCACCATCATATTGATATGATAGTTAATCGTCGAAACATGGACCCCGAGCGAGCGCGCTATCTCCTTCTGGCTCATACCTGGATTCAATGCAAGGAACTCGAGTATCATCGACTGTATATCCCTGTGTCCGCCTGCATCCACCCTCATTCCGAAGGGATAGAACCTCTTCAGACTTCCCTCCGTGACGGACCTTATGAACTCCCTCTGCTCGAGCACCTTCAGGTGATAGGTAAGGGTTCCGTTGTTGAGCCCGAGCATACCTTTGATATGGGAAAAGTAATCACCCGGGTTCATAATGATATATTGGTAGATGCGGCCGCGCTCGAAATTATCCAGCACCTCGTCGCGCTTGATCCGGCTGAAAAGGGGGATGAACAGGAGGAAGAACCTCCACCTGCCGATATCGGTGCTCATCGCAAATGCGAAACCTCCCCCGATGAGCAGCACCGCCGAACCGGAGATCATCCCTGCAGGGGACCTTGCGAAGGCCACAACCGCATTGACATCCTTCTCGTTCTGCACTATCAATGTGATGGTCTGCTCCTCTAAGAGGCCCAACCTTTTGATACTGCATCTGATCTCATGCTGGCCTACCTCAAGCGGTGCGGACAGGGTCAGCTCGAAATTACCGTTCCTGTCCGGGAAGACCCTGAACATATCCTTGCCAAGAAATATACTGACCATTACGATCCCTGTTTCATGCTCCACCATCGGTCTGCTGAAGACATATATCACCTGGCCCGAGATCATTATGTGGTCTCCAGGTTCGCACCTTTCCGGCTCGACACCGACGGTGACCGAGATGCTCTCGAGAGCAGACTCCAGAACCCTGAGCAGGATCTCGTCCATGGAGATCAGGCCTTCCGGGTCCATGACCTTGAGGATGACCTTGTGGCTGCCCGCAACATCGAAGACCAGTTCGATGACCCGCCCGTAGATCAACGATCCGTTCGGCAGACTCCACTCAAAGCTCAGGTTCATGAGGTCCGAGGGGGTATCATTGGACCCGCTGGCATCAAGGATGATCCCTTTCCCCACCACCGTCTCGTTGTCGGGACCAGCATCCGCAAGCGGTCCCACGTTCTCGACCGTCACGGTCCAGAACAACTTCGAGGTTGCCCCGTCATTGTCCGTTACCTCGAGCATGATGGTGTATTCCCCGGAAGAGTGGAAGGAGTGCATGATCATACTACCTTCCCTTTTCCCGCCGTCCTGGAACGACCACAGGAACGATCGTATCTCCCCGTCCGGGTCCGTTGATGATCCAGCATCCAGAATGAACACCTCATCCTCGACGACCTCATCGAAGCCCTCGATGAAGGGCTCCGGGGCCAGATTCTCCACTGTCACGCGGATCCGGTCGATCGTTTTTTCCCCATCGTCATCCGTTACGGTCAACGTGACATCGTAGGTTCCTCTGTCCTTGTAGGTGTGATAGACGACCTTCCCCTCGCCCTCCTCTCCGTCGCCAAAATCCCAGCTGTATCTAAGGAGGGAGAGGTCGGAAGGAGTGTCCCTGGAGCCGGATGCATCGAACTTGATGTTGCTGGTGGTGAAGGTTCCGCCTTCACCTGCATCGGCAACGGGAGGGAGATTACTGACGATGATGTCGATCACGGTGGAGGAAGTGTCAGCATCGTCGTCCGTTACGATGAGGGTGACCGTCCTCTCCCCATTCGTTGTATAGGAGATGGATATGTTCCTTCCCTGTATCATGTCACCATCTCCCGACCTCCAGAGGAAGGTCAGCCCGTCAAGGTCCGAGATGCTGTCGCTGGCGCCTCCCTCGAGGTCTATTATTTCATCCTCGGCCACCTCGATGATTCCGTCAATGACACTGATCTCATCGCCGTCCACCCAGGCTCTTTCTATCCACGACAGGGGCTTGACGTTGACGATCTCGATCTCCTTCATGGTGTTCCCCATGCAGCCCTCGTCGTCCCTGGCCCAAAGCTGGACCGAATATATGCCGGAGAAGGGATAGGAGTGAACGAGAAGGGGCTGTCGCGACCATTCTGTCACCATTCCGTCCCCCGTATCCCACATATATTCCATGAGTTCGAGGTCGTGTGAGCTGTCCCTGGTGGAACTGGCATCGAAGCATATCGCCTCATCCTCCGAAAATAGGCTCACCTCCGGAAGTATCACCGCTATCGGGGGCCTTTGGGAGACGTTGATGGTGAAGGAGCTGTTCCTTGAAGCACCGTGCTGGTCGGTGACCTTAAGCGTTGCTGTAAAGGAACCTGCATCGCCGAACCGATGCTCCGCCATGGTAAGGTTCAGGCCCGATGAGGTGTCCGGATTCGTCGTGTTGGAAAAGGGGTCATTGAAATCCCAGGTAAAGGTGAGACCCGCATCCAGGTCCCTCTGCGTGTCCGAAGACGGGGTGCCGTCGAATAACACGCTGTCCCCTTCCTCGATATCCGCACCGAAGATGTCCTCGACGTAGTATCCCCTTATCGAGGCACTCGGATAGAAGTTGACAAGGATCTCCCGGCTCCCTTGATTGTTCTCGGAATTGGTCTCGTTGTCCGGATCGTGCGGTATTATATAGGCGAATATCTCGTGCTCCTCCCCGATGATCCCGTTCGTGTCCCATGATGACCTGGCTATATCGTAGTTCAACGCCTTGACGTCGACGGTGTCCCTGCCTATGAAGGTCCCTGACTCCCTTGGACCGTCGTAGAATTCAACCTCGGCGGACCCCTCCTCGAGCCCGAGGTTGAAGACAGTGAGATTGATGAGAACGGTGTCCCCCTCGTTCGGTACTTCCACGGAGACATCCATGGTTGTCTGCTGGTTCTTGTACCTGTCAGCATCGTAAGTATCTGGATACTGGAGGACCCCCGGTCCGATCACCATAGGGTCGACCTGTACGCTCCAGATCGTGAGATCATGCCTTCCTATCCTGGTACCCTCTCCCTCTGCTCCTTCTATGCATATCGATGGAAGCAGTGCCAGCATTGAAAGGATGGCGAGGAACTGCACCGGTCCTTTCCAAAGGCCTTTTTTCTTTGTCATCTCTTCTCCTTGAGTTGAATTCATCTCATCGGTTCTTTAAACCATCGGAAGAACATAGGTGAAAGCGTCGGCCGCAAGGGGATACTCCTCAACATTTCCGTGGATGTCGGCAGCCCTGCACCTGAACTCATAGAGGCCGGGTTCACCTATCTCGAACATTGCATCGTTGCTTGACGTGTTCTTCATCCAATCGGTCCATTCGGTCGCATCGGGCATAAACGGGGGTTTAAAGGGCGCCTCCGGGATGTAGACGAGATCGCTCTCAAGGTAAACCCTCCGGTACTGGACGTCGAACCGGATATCATCCGATCCCTTGGGGTCGAACCCCTCCCATCTTATCATGATGGAGCCGTATTTCCAGTATCTCAGGTCATTCATATCGGTTCTCGGGTCTCCAATTAACTGTCGATAATTTGGATGGACCAGGATGAATGGGTCTTCATTCATCGTCTTCACCAGGGGCTCCGGGAGCGCTATGGGAGATAAAGGAAGCACTCTTGATATCGGGTTGGTGTCATCGGGGAACCTTCCCTGGATCCTTTCGACAGCTTCCTCCCTGATCTCATGACCGAACAGGATCGCTTTGTATATCATGGCGGGGATCTCGACAATGATCGTTCTCGCATCACCAGCCACGGACCAATCCTCGGTGTTCCCGTTCTTATCGACACCCCTGACCCTGAAAGCAAAATATGAACCGTGATAAACGTGCACCCTCGTCGAGGTCTCGGTCGTTCCCATCAGCAGGTCATGCCATTCGTGTCTGGCAGGCAAGGAAGGAACACCTCTATCATAACAGTTCGAGGGATAGGTCAGGTACTGGACATCGAAATGGTCCAGGCCCACACCGCCAGGGTCGTCCTCTCCTTCCCATTGGATCGCGAAAGAGGTTCCTCCTATATCGTAGAGCGGCGGAACGAGGAAGTAGAGGGGGGCGCTCATCGAAGTTGTCGGGGGATAGATATCTTCTTCATCTTTATTGAAGGGCCCATTGTCGCCCATCTCATGGAGGATCAGACCGGTCATGGGGGCGGCAGCCATCAGGATCACGGTGACGATCATGGGTCCAAGCTTCATCTTCTCACCGGGTGAAAAATGACCCGGAGCTTATTAATGGAGATTTGAATGCTTCCAAAAGTATATTTAAGGTTTACGGGCTGCTTGCCGCTCTGTAAATGATCCTGTCACCTGTCATTTCCCTGACGACCCGGCCCCCGGTCTCCAGGTATCTGATGTGTGCGATGGCTTCGCCCAGGGCGAACCATTTCTGCATTACAGGGAACTCATCGAAATTCTTGTATGTAAGGTCCCAGGTCATCCTTGATGCTATCGAGAAGGTATTCATGGCATCACCGCCAATGATATCCAGGACCTCCCGAGCTCTTTCCTTGTGATGTTCTACCAGCTCGTCGATCCGCTTTCGGGGGTCCCTGACAACGGATCTGTGCCCGGGGAGGACCGTATCGATCTCCATTCCCTTTACGAGCTTCAACGAGGACAGGTAATCGGACAACGGGTCCTCCTCCCCTGTCCAGCAGGAGATGTTCGGGGTGATATCCCCGAGGATGTGGTCTCCCGAGAGCAGGATATTCTCCTTCTCCTCGTAGAGGCAGTTGTGACCGCGGGTGTGCCCCGGAGTGTGAACCACCCGGAGCCTGCGGTCCCCGACCCTGAAGATGTCACCATCCTTGGCAGGGACAAGGTTCATCGGTCCGAGCGGCCCGTACCTGTAACCGGGATGCTTTCTGATGGCTTCCTGCGGGTCAACCGAGGGAAAGCCGTTCTTCAATGCAAAGTTGAGCATCCTCGACCAGTAACCTGTCGCATTTATGTTATCGATATCATCCGGTCCCATGTGGACCTTCGTCCTGCCCCGGGATATATGGGGGGCGAGCCCGAGATGGTCGGCGTGTAGGTGGGTGACGAACACATCCGTCCTCGAGAGGTCGAGATCAAGGGAAGAGAGCTCCCTGTCGAGCACCTCCACGCATTCCGGTCGGTTCATGCCCGTATCGATGATCAGGTTCTGGTCCTCTCCGGTGATCACATAGGAATTTATGGACCTCAGCGGGTTCCCGGGAAGGGGAAGCTCTATTCTGAATATGCCGGGTTCGACCTCCTCTGCCATCGAAGGCCCCATGGGGCAAACCGATTTAAGCTTTCTTCACAGGAGGCTTCAGAACCGTTTCCAATCCGTCACAGGTCCGAGCGCCCCCGGTCCCAATCTGGTACAGGAAAGTTCCGCCTTCCATATATATCCGTTATCCGATATCATCCGGGATACAAGATGTTCGGATGGTGGAAGAACAGGAAGGAGAAGAAGAGACTTTACAACCAGTACGTGAACAGATATCCGATCATGACAGACAATCCGTATATCGCAGTGATATGGAAGGCCTCTCAGAAATTTTCAGCTCACATCCGCAGGTATGGACTGCTGCGAAAGCCTGCCGAAACGACGGGACAGTTCTATCAGAGGGCGTCCAGATTGAACGGTATCGACCAGGAAGCGCTTTTCGCTTTCCGCAGGATCATGGATGGTTCGATGTTCTCCAACATTGAATACGGCGCGATGGAAAAAGATCTCGCGATCGATCGTCTGAGAGAGATCGAAAGGTCACTTGACGGGACATCCGGAAAACAGGATCGACCCTTGACCGTCTATCCCGGTATACTGCCCCCGGAGATCACAACCTCCGGATATTCGATCGAGGCACACCCCGAGGTCCTGGAATACCGCTTCGGGAGGGAGAGTGGAGCTTTGGACCTGATGGGATGGTTCGCCGCCGGAAAGGTCAACGAAGGAATAACTCCGACCAACAAGGCCATTATCAAGGACCTCGTGAAAAGAAAGGGGTTCGGAGATCTGTCGACGACGATCATGGAAACCGCCGATGAGGTCATAGGTTCGATATATCTCTCGAGATACGCCGCATATTATTCATTGGAACTCGGATACAGGATCAGAGAGGTGTTCGGAAGGTCGATACAAGAGGTAGATGCTCTGATCAGAAGGGTCGTCGAGGGAGCTATGGTGTTCTCCGCTGCTGATGACCGGACGTACGTTCTCCCAGACGATATCAAGCTGTCGCTTCTCGCACAATTCCCGAGGTTCCAGATGACAGGTTCGGATGAATCGAATAAACTTGCCGACTCGGTCCAGGTCCCATCGGTCAACATCGATGAATTCGAAGTTGATATCATCCTTGCCAATGGTCCGGTTCAATAATTGTAGGGGCCCCGCTCCTGCTGAGATCTCAGGGCCCTGTCATGATTCCCCCAATCCATGGCAATGTAGTCCTTCATCATCATATCCACCACCTCCCACCCGTGGAATGAGGTCATCTCCTCCCTGTAGAACAACCTGAGGCACTCCCTGACCTTCTCTTCGTTGTCCATGTACTCCCTCATGAACTCACCGGCGGTCTCGTGGTCATCGAAAGGACCTATGGCTACGGTCTTCGTCTGTTCATACAGGTCCCCTTCCCTGGCTTCGACCTTGAGCCTGCACAGTATCACACACTTTTCCATGGGAGCGCCCCCGGGATGGATTAGGTATAGGACTGTCTCGGATTTATAATCTCAGATTTAGCAGGGGTCCCCTTCGGGAATATTTTAATATCAGTAAGAAAACCTTTCCAAACCATTTATCATCCTGAGATGACAATGCGATCCTGTATGGAACATGCCATTTGGAGGCTAGCGGTCCTCGCATCGATAGGGGTTTTTATATCATCAGCAGCCATTTCCATGAATGTTCGGGCAGATCAAGAGCTCTTGATGGAACCGAATGACATCGGTGTGGAGGTTCTGCTCAACGATCCGGGGTTTTCTTTCAACATCTCGGCTCTCAATGACCTGCTGGATACCGGCGAGGCAAGAATGCCGGATGGTTTCGAACCCGTGACCGAGACAGAAAACGCCTACAACACCCCCGGATCCGACACATACTTGCTGAGATCGTATTCCGATCCAGATCTTGGCGTGGTTGTGAGGTTCGAGGACCTCTCGGACATGCTTCTATCCATGGGGTTCGACAATCCCATGAAGGGCATCAGCATCTCCATTTTCATTCCCGGGGAAGCGGTCCTTACTGAAAGGGAGATGACCTGTTTTTCGTTGACCTTGACGAATACACTGCCGGAGGGTTTGTCATTTCTGACCGAGGTTTCCAATCTCGGATTCTCGGATGCCGTGGAATATTCCGACGACATGTTCTACTCGTTGAGCTTCAAGTACAATGACACCGAGCTTTACCTGACGAGAGTCCATCCAGGGGGGGAGGACGGGAGTACCTTCACCACAACACTCGATATCAATGTCCCGAATGGTTCGCTGGATGGCGACCTCAGGTCAAAGGTATCCTCGTTGATGAACCTCCTCAATACGACGTTGGACTACTGGGACTCTTCCGAAAAGACCTATCAAAACCTTCACCATTACATGATCAAGGTGGACCCGGCCATCGATCCGGCATTGTTGGACTGGCAGTCCTTGATGCGGGAAGAACTCGGTCACCTGGCCGATATCGGCCTCATTTCAGGCCTCAACGGGACGGACATACTTGCGATCTCCTCCCGCTGCACCACCGGAGGTTACGGGACGGGAGGCAGGCTCTTCTATTCCTATCCTGCAGGTGAATGGACCACATACAATAGTAAGGAGCTGCCCTCCCTCCTCTACGGCAGCTTCGACCCGAACAAGATCCACGGTCAGGAAGACCTCCCGGAGGTCTCGGTCCCGAGGACGGACCGTCCGGACCCGGGACTGAGCGCGGGTCTGTTGATCATCATCGCGGCAGGGGCCGCCCTACTTCTCCTCGGGTCCCTTCTGTTCCAAAGGGTGGATCGTGCCGTCAAGTTGAACCATATCAGAAGAAAGTTGATCTACGATAGGATCAGCCAGAAGCCCGGTATTCACTTCAGCGCCCTCATGAAGGACCTGAACCTCAAACCGGGTGTTGCATCCTACCACTTGAACAGGCTCGAGAAGGCGGAATTGATCAAATCATACCAGGACGGGATGTACAGGCGGTTCTATCTCTACGAGGAAAGGATCGATATGAAGGTCATGCTCAGCGATCTCCAGAAGATCATAGTCCATACCATCAGCGAGGAGCCCGGAATATCGCAGATGGACATCTCGCGGATGATAGGCAAGAGCAAGGTCGTGATCAACTATCATGTCAGGTTCCTCCGTGACCTGGGTCTCCTGGTGCTCGAGCGCGAGGGAAGGGAGACGCACTGCTTTTTGACCCTTCAAGGGGTCAATATGTCCAAAGCATGAACCCGGATACAAGCTGCTAACCCCCACTTCTGTAAGAATGCGTTACCAGAATGGATTTATAATAGTAATCGAGGAGTACCAGGGTCCTTATAAGCGAATTCTGTATGTTTTTCTTCATCGGATGTGATGCCGTGAAGAATGCAGGAAAGAATAGCAGGCTTGCAGGGACCGTCCTGCTTGCGGGAATGATGTTCACCGTCTCTCTCATGATGGTGATGGCTACGGGTGCTTCCGGGATACAGGACACTGATTCTTTGACCCCGGATGGATTTTGGGAACTGTTGAAACAACAGAGTACCGGAGTTTTCATCGAAAACGGAGGCCAGTGGGACGAAACGATACGATTCGCAGCTACGACCAGCTTCGGGCACATAGCCTTCGGTGATGACCACATTATCTTCGATGTGCGGGCCAAACCCCAAGAGGATGGAACGGGTTCGCAAAAGACCTCATTCATTCCGGGGACCGTCATCAGGATGGACCTCCACGGCTGCAGGGATATCGAGCCACAGGGAAGAGACCCCCTTCCCTACAGGACGAACATACTTTACGGGAAGGACCCCGCAGGATGGGGGAAGAACCTCGTAAGCTACAGAAAGATAGTATACCAAGACATCTGGGACGGGATCGACCTCGTTTACGATACCACTGAAGGTAATATCAAATACGAATACAGGGTGGGACCCGGTGCCGACCTTGAGGACATTTCCTTCAGCTTCGAAGGACTGGAAAGTGTAAAGGTCAGAGACAGAAGCATTCAGATGACGACATCCAATGTACAAAACCTGATGGACGACGGTCTTTTCTCATATCATGAGGGCATGCCCGGAAAGGAGATCCCGTCAAGATTCACCGCCAGGGAGGACGGAACGATCGGTTACGAGGTGGATGGACGGGACAGGACCAGAACTCTAGTGATCGACCCGGTGATATACGGGACCTATATCGGCGGCTCCGACGATGAATACGATGTCGATATGGCGATCGACGGCTCCGGCGCGTGTTACCTGGCAGGTTCCACATGGTCCTTTGATTTTCCAACGACCCCTGGCGCTTACAGTACGTGGGTTGCGGGTGAGAACGATGGCTTCGTCATGAAGATCTATCCGGACGGCTCCTCTCCGGTATATTCCACCTATATTGGAGGAGTGGGGTACGACAGCATCAACAGTATTGCAGTCGATAATAATGGGTATGCTTATGTTGCCGGCTCCACGGATTCGTGGGATTTTCCGACCACGAGGGGGGCCTTCAACGAGACAATGAACGGAAGCGGACAGGACCTCATCGTGTTCAAGCTGGACCAGGCCGGCTCCAACCTTGTCTATTCCACCTACATGGGCGGGACCAGCTGGGAGAATATGAACGATCCAGGGTGTATCGCTGTCGATAACCAGGGATGCGCCTATATTGTCGGATCATCGAACTCCAAGGACTTCCCCCTCACGTATGACGCTTTCGACAAGGAGAACAACAACACCATGGGAGGAGATCTTTATGGAGAGGAATACAGGACCAGCAAGGCAGTTGTTGTCAAGCTTAAGGCGGACGGTTCCGACCTGGAATACTCCACTTATCTCGGAGGGACCATGGACGAGTATACGAACGGTATAGCCCTTGACGATGAGGGAATGGTATACATACTCGGGACCACCGGGTCCAAGGATTTTCCCGTCACCAAGGGAGCGTTCGACACTTCCATGGACTCATTCTGGGGTGGAGAGATATTCCTGGCAAAGATCGATATTGACGGATCGCGCATAGTATATGCAACCTATCTCGGTGGAAGCGAGTCACAGAATCCGACAGACATCGCCATCGACAGCTCCGGCAGACCCTACATTTGCGGATTTACCGGTTCCAATGACTTCCCCGTGAAGGAAAATACCTATCAGCATGAGCTCAACGGCTGGATGGATATCTTCGTTACGGCATTCGATCCGACCTTCTCATCGCTCTACATGTCGACCTTCATAGGCGGCTCCGAGGGCGAGCAGGCCTATTCCATAGATCTGGACGGAGAGGGGAACGTGATGATAACGGGATCGACAGCATCTCCGGATTACCCGACCATCGTTACACACGCGACCCCGCAGAGCAATCAGGATGGAAGCGTCCTCATATCGGTCTTCGATCCGCAGGGGATGGACCTGCTTTATTCCACACTTGTTGGCGGCAGTGCCGGGTCGAACTATCCGGAGGATGTTGGTTTCAATATCTTCAGCGTTGCCGATAGACGTGTCGTTGTGTCAGGATACACCGGATGCACGGATTTCCCGATAACCGATAACGCCTATGATGACTCCCTCGACGGCTGGGCGGACCTTTTCCTGATGGAGTTCGACCTGTCCCTCCCGCCATCCGCCCCCGGGAACATTTCCCTCTTCCAGGGGGACGGTTACCTCAACATCTCCTGGGACCTCCCGGAGGATGACGGCGGGATGCCCATCACAGGATATATCGTCTACAGGGGATTGAGAGAGGATGACATGAAGGTCCAGAGCAGCTCTGTCGAAGGACAGTATTTCAAAGATACCGACCTTGACATGGGGAAGACCTACTACTACATGGTCAGGGCCTTCAATCCTGTCGGAACAGGGCTTCCGTCGGGTATTGTCAGCTCACAGGCTGCCTCCTCTCCGACACCGCCGCAGTTCTTCCGTGTACAAAAAGGGAACGGATGGGTAAGACTGACTTGGGAGCCTCCCGTCTTCGATGGTTCGTACAGTCTCAAAGGTTACAGAATATACAAGAGTGTCGAGAGTGAAGAGTGGAACACGATCGATCTCGAGAGCATCATACTGGAATATTACGATACGGATGTGCTGAACGGAGCGAACTACTCGTATCGTATGACCACCTGGAACATCATTGGAGAATCCCTCTCCACGAACGAACTCTGGGCAATACCCCAGGGTGAGGCGTCCGCTCCGACCCATCTGTCGGTCCAGAACGAAAGCGGCAGTATCATCCTGACCTGGGATATACCCGATGACGACGGCGGGTCCGAAATACTCTACTATCGTGTCCATATCGGGATAACAAAGGGCAGTGAGATCTACTGGAGATACGTGAACGCGCCGACGACTGAATATACTGACACCCTGGTCGAGATAGGAAAGACCTACCTTTACTACGTCACAGCCGTGAACGTGGAGGGTGAATCTGCCCCGTCCGAACAGGTAGTTGGACTCCCCCAGTCCGAGCCGTCGCCCCCTACCAACGTGCAGATCTCGGAAGGGAACGGGTACCTTCTCATTACCTGGGAGACACCATCGTTCCTCGGAGGCATAGACCTCCAGGGTTTCACCCTGTACCGGTCCGAGGGAAGCGGCGTTTACATACTCATCGGGGAGTTCAGCTTCGATGAGTTCTTGTACAAGGACAAGAACGTGACCAACGGCCACAGCTACACATACAAGATGACCGCATTCAATGCATTCGGCATCTCCGATGAAACCTCCGGGTTCGTGGGGACCCCCGCAGCTGTTCCTGAAAGCCCTGGAGGGCTGGCAGCAGCAGCCGGAGACGGTGCGATCGGCCTTCAGTGGAACCCTCCATACTCGGACGGAGGGGCCCCTGTTATCGAATACATGATCTACAGGAAGGTATCCGAAGGTGGCCTCGATCAAATAGGTGTGGCAACGAATGGAAGCATTTCTTTCACGGACAGCGACGTGGAAGGCGGGACTGCCTATACTTACGCCGTAAAGGCAAGGAACAGGATGGGTGCATCCCCCTTCAGTGACGAGGTCGAGGTAATGGCCCTCGGGCGGCCAGGAACTCCACTTAATGTCGTATATGTGACAGGAGACGGTTTCGTCGAGATATCCTGGGAAATGCCGGCCACGAACGGAGGCAGTCCAATAACGGGATACCGTATCCTCAGATCTGACACGGAACTGCATAATATACTGACGATCGCCGAGCCAGGGCCGGAGGAGCTATCCTGGCGGGACGAGAGCGTTCACAATGGCGAGAGCTACATCTATACGGTGAACGCAGTGAACGATATCGGCGTATCCCTGTCGGCATGGACCGACCCTGTAACCCCTCTTGGGGTACCGGGAATACCCATGGCACTGGTCCTTTCGGCAGATGGGAACAGGGTCACGATGACATGGTCCGGACCCACGGAAGACGGGGGCAGCGATGTCCTGTTCTACAGGATCTACCGTGTTAGAGAAGGAGGAGCTCCTGAACTCATCGGTGTTGTTGAGGCGGGAACATTTTCCTTCACGGACGAAGGAGAGAAGGAGGATGGCACCTACACCTACATGGTTGCAGCCGTCAACAGTATCGGCGAGAGCAAGACCGCCGCGGAGGACAACATAGAGGTGGATGCCAAAGGCGAACCAACAGGGTTCTTCGAAAAGAACATCGGGCTTCTCTTTACGTTGCCGATCATCGTGCTCCTTTTGATCCTGCTCGTCCTTGTCATTGTCAGGAAGAAGAGGGAAGGCGACAGCAATGGAACGATGCCCTTGCCCTCCGTCGTTGAAGAGGAGGAAGATACCAACGGGTATCCCAACGGATATCAGGAGGAACCACTGCTCGAAGAGGCCGGGGGAGATGATCAGTATGTGCAGGAATTCAATGATATTGACCCGCAGGCGTAGATTTCGGTAGCTCGACACTCAGTGTAA
>JAFGJI010000125.1 GCA_016929175.1 Thermoplasmatota archaeon
GGCAAGGATATGATCGCGGTGGCGGGGAGCAATAAGGTGCTCCCTGCGGGCATCGACAACTACAGGAAGGTCATGAGACCCACCGACGAGATCATGGAACCTCTGGACGGTATCAGGATAATGAACTACTACTTCGACCAGACCCCACTTCATCTGGTAAGCCGGATCGTTACCGAGAAAGGACCCATGGGCCCCCACGAGATCATCCGGGAGGCGAACGAGAAAAAGGTCCACCCCCTGGTATCGGAATTCTATTCCAGAGGCCTCTGAAAAGCAAATGTTTTATCAGCAGAACACGATTGACTGGCAATGAGGACATGGTTGAAGGTCGTTCTGATATCGCTGGGAGTGTTCTTCCTGATCCTTTCCGCCATATGGTTCCTTGCATTGTCGACATCCGGTTTTCCGATATACCTGATCTTCCAGTTCATATTTCTCTTCATCCTCGGGTCCGTTCCGATTGTCATCGTCATATTGGTATCCAAGCGAGAGAGGCCTCCCGAGGTGCGGATCGACCAGAGGATAGAGATAAAGGGTGAAGACCTTGTCGGGGGTGACAGGTCATACGAGAAGCTGAAATGCCACAACTGCGGTGCGGGCCTGGAAACGAAGGATGTGAGGTTCACGGATGCGGGAATGATGGTGAAATGCCCTTACTGCGATCAGGTATATGCGATCGAAGAGAAACCGAAGTGGTAGGTGGAGAGGATGCCGGGAGAGAATGAGAGAAAGAGGCATACCGTACGGCTGTTTGCGGCAATGATGCTGGGCGCCGTCCTGCTGGCCGGAACCCTGATGTTCGTTGTGCAGGAGGTTTCAGCCGCGGATTACGATTTTGAACTCACTCGCGAGGAGGCCACGGTGCGTACAAGGACGGATGGAATGGCGGGCATAAGCTATACCTTCGACTTCATCAATTACGGCACCGGCCTGAACGTGGTCGATATCGGGATGCCCAACAAATACTACAGGCTCTCCACCGCCACGGCCCATGTGACCACCTATTCATCCGGAGGGGGGGTCATAAAGGACAGGGACGTCTCTGATATCAGGAGGTCCGAGTACGTGGACCCCGGAGTGGAGGTCCACATAAATGCAGGATCGGACCACCGTGTGGTTGTGGAGTTCTCCATTGTCTGTGACAGGATGGTATGGGAGAGCCCCGGGAACGAGAACATGGCCAGCGTCGAGTTCCGCCCCACGTGGTTCGACCCCGATTATCAGAGGGGTAATACCGGTGAGCTGACGGTCCATCTCATCCTGCCGTCAACGGTCCCCGACCTGAACTACACCGCATGGCACAACAGGGAGTGGGACGCATATACCCTGACCGAGGAGGGGTGGAGGCTCACCTGGTATTGGGGGGAAAGGTCCCCGTCGTCGATCAGCCGCGGCAACTGCGATGTTGGGGTCGCCTTCGACAGGCAGTACGTGGACAAGGTCTGGGAGGAGACCATCCTGACAGCGATGATGGAATTCTTCGCAGCCGCTTTAATCCTACTTTGCTCGTTATCCCCCATTATCTTCATTGTGATAGTGGTCGCCATCGCGATATATGTGTCGATAAAGAAGAGCAGGGACTATTTCCGTCCCTCGATCACGATGCCGGGGGCTCCTCCGAGAACCGGTCTGACAGCTCCGGAAGCGGCGATGGTGCTGGAGCTCCCGCTCAACAAGGTCCTTGCGTTCATACTCTACGGCATGCTCAAGAAAGGAGCGATACAGATGACGTCCCGGGAACCTGTGAGGTTCGGATGGGTCGACAGGAACCTTCTCACGGAGGATTACGAGAGGGACGTCTTCGATGCCATGGAGTCCGACGGGACAATGAACAAGGACCAGCTGGAAAAGGCCCTGAGAGACATGATCAAGGCCACGGAAAAGAAGATGACAGGGTTCAGCCAGAGGAAGACCCAGCAGTATTACAGGAGCATCGTGGAAAAGGCCTGGGAGGAAGTTAAGGGCACAACGGACCCCGGGTCCCTGGAAATGGCAGTGAAGAAGAACGATGAGTGGCTCCCCCTTGCCCATGACTGCGACCGGAGGATGGACCTCTATGTATTCCCCGTTATCATCCATCATCCGGCACACAGCTCCGGGGTTGCCGGCCCGGGAATAGGGAGCTTCGCCAGGTCCTATGTCAACAACATCAATGATCTGACCAAGAACGTGGTCTCAAGCACGAACAAACTGACCACTTCCATAGTGAACACACTGCACCCCCCCTCCTCGGGGGGGCGATCCGGAGGCTTCAGCGGAGGCGGATGCGCCTGTGCCTGTGCATGCGCCTGTGCCTGTGCGGGGGGTGGTAGATGATGCTCGAGCTGTTCACCAAGAGGATCGTCAGGGAGGGTGTCCACCATTTTCAGGGAAAGGGTAAGCTCGAAGGAAAGAGGATACACCTGAGGGTGGATTCGAAGGACAGGGGGATACTCATCATAGATGCCTCCAGGATGCTCATTCTCAACAGGACGGGGCTTGAGTTCACCTATCTGATCCTCGAGGGTCTGGATGACCAAAGCATAGTGAAACGCATCCGTCGTGTATACAGGGTGAAGAAGGAGGAGGTCCTTCAGGACCTCAAGCTCTTCAGGGAAGAGTTCGATGCTGCTGTCGCATCGGAGGAGATAATCTCCGACATGGAGGACGACCTGTCCAGGCTCTACGAGGGGCAGAAAGCCCCCTACAGGATGGACCTGGCACTGACATACAGGTGCTCCAACGACTGCATGCACTGCTACAACGAGACCAAGGATAAGAAGGAGCTTTCAACGGACCAGTGGAAGAAGGTGTTAGAAAAGCTGTGGGATCTCGGGATCCCCCACATAGTGTTCACCGGGGGTGAGCCGACCCTGCTTGAGGATCTGCCGGAGCTCATCGCGTATGCGGAGGACCTAGGCCAGATAACCGGGCTCAACACCAACGGCAGGAAGCTGAAGGATAAAAAATATCTGAAGAGGCTCATGGATGCCGGTCTGGACCATGTCCAGATAACCCTGGCCTCGCACGATGAGGAGGTCCACGAGAGGATAACCCGGGGGAAGGGCTCCCACCGGGAGACCGTTCAGGCCATCAGGAACTGTCTTGAAGCCGTGATATACCTGGTCACGAACACCACGATCATGGAAGAGAACAGGGATGGGGTCCTGGATACGATCTCTTTCCTCCGGGACCTTGGTGTAAAGCACATAGCGGTGAACTCGCTGATAAGGTCCGGAAAGGGAAAGAGCGCCAGGGGACTTGAACCTGCCGACCTGGGTACCATACTCGAGAAAGGCAGGGACATGGGGAGGTTGTCCGGGTTCGAGTTCAGATGGTATTCCCCGACACCTTACTGCATTCTCAACCCAATGTCCCTGGGCCTGGGCATCAGGCAGTGCTCCGCCTGCAGGCTGAACATGGCCGTGGAGCCGGACGGGGCGGTGATACCCTGCCAGAGCTATTACGAGCCTCTCGGGAACATCCTCAGGGACCGGTGGAAGGATATCTGGGAGCACGAGCTCTGCAGAAAGGTCCGGGAAAGGGGTGAGCTCCCGAGGGGATGCAAAGGATGCGACCTACTGGAAGTATGTGGCGGGGGCTGTCCCCTCTCCTGGAAGTCCGGGGAATATACCTGCATGAACGTGCTCTCATCATGAGATGTCGATGACGGCCCATACCATGGGAATGTAGAACAGGGTGGGGGGTAGGTCGTCAAGGACCTTTCCGTGCTGTGCGGCGTATTCCCGCTCGATACTCACATTTCTGCTCATCTCCTCCGGCGAGGTGTCGATCGGTATCAGTCCGAACCTGTGTTTGAGACCCATACCCGAGATCAGGTCCAGAAGGTCCATTCCCGCTTCCGGGTTGCCTCCCTCTTCCATTATGATGTCCCTCTCGTACAGCACGAGCGAAGAGAGCTCGGGCGGGTGGACCATGGAACGGTTCCAGACAGGTTCGCCGAGGATAACGACCTTCCGGTTCGCCACCCTGATCATCTCTTTCAGGAGCGCTGCCATATCCTGGTTCCAGATAAAAAGGAAGCTTGAATAGACAAGATCGAAGCTACCGTCCGCGAAGGGGAGTTTCCTTCCGTCCCCCTGCACGACATCCATCCCCCTCTTCCTTGCGTTCTGCACCTCTTCAGGGGACAGGTCCAGGCCTTTCAGCTCCATCAGGCCCGAGAGGTTCTCCATCACCATTCCCGAACCGCAACCGACATCAAGACCGGTGGTGCAGTCACTGCAGTAGGTCCTGATCAGATACCTCTGCCATTCCCTGAACCAGCCTGCCTGTATCCTCTGCATCTCCGCTGACTGTACTCCGGTCATGGATGTATATTCTGAACTGTAAGATAAAAAACTTGACGTTGCATGACCACTTCAGGAATGACAGGGGCGCTTTTCACTCGCGAACGAGGCCGCCCCCCTGTCCAAACGGGATGGGGTTAGGAAGAGAGGATTGAATGCGTGATTTAAAACAAAATCTTGTATCGCCCATCCCGTCATATTATCTAATGTATTGGCCCTATATAAATTTTTCAATCTATTGTTATATACCGGATAAGAAGGGTGAGGGGGGAAGGAGGCTCCGCGCACGGTGCACTCCCCCCTCGTCACGGAGTGGGATGGGGGGGAAGAGGGGATTGGATGTGTGGTATTCAAAAAGAGTACTCCTCGCCACTCCGCAGGTGATCATTCTCACCGGGACTATATAAGTCTTCTAATAACCCGCTTAAAATGAGGTACACATATGCACCCGGGAGCCTTCATTCGGGACCTTTCCCCGGAGGCCTCCGAAGACACTACTTCCTCCTTATCTTCAGGGAGAACACGGCTCCGGACAGGAATATCAATGCGAACACTACAAGGATGAGGAGGTCGAACCAGATGTCCGCTATCCCCCACCCTCTGAGAAGCACGGACCTCAGCCCCTCGACCGCATAGGTGACGGGGACGAAATACGAAACGGGCCGGAGCCATTCCGGGATCGCCTCCAGAGGCCAGAACACTCCCGAGAGAAGGAAAGCGGGTAGTACTAAAAACGGAAAGAACTGTATGGCCTGCGACTCTCTCTGTGCAAGGCTGGAGAGCAGGATCCCGAGAGAAACGCTCACGATTGCCAGGAGGGAGGCTATCAGGAAAGCGATCAGCGGATTCCCGACAATGATTATATCGAAGACCAGCATCGCAAGGGAGAGCAGTATCGCGACCTGGACCATGCCGATGAGGCTGAAGGTGACGGCATATCCGAGGACTATCTCACCCTCCGTGACGGAGCTCGCAAGGAGCCGATCGAGTGTCCCGTTCGTCCTCTCCCCCACGAACGTTATCAATGTAAGGAGCGTGGTAAGAAGGAAGACGACGAAACCCATGATCCCGGGGACGAACATATCTATGAACTCTGCGCCCTTTCCGTAAATGGGCGAGCTTGTATCTATCGATAGGGGAGAGCTGTAACCCCTGTCCTCTATGGTTTTCAAGAGAGCGTCCGTGAAAGCCTTGTGGACCTCCGATGCCACGTTCACATTGCTCTGATCGGACTTTATGCAGAGGGTTCCGTTCCCGAACTCCGTTCCAGGGTCAAGGAGCGGCTGCAGGAGCGATCTCGTGAAGTTCTCGGGGAAGTGGATGAAAGACCAATAATGGCCCGATTCCACGTCCTTCACACCCTCCTCGTAGGTATCCACCATGGTGATGATGAGCTTTCCTCCCTCGATATTGGCGAGGACCTCATGAGAGACGACGATGGTCAGGTTCAGTTCGGGGACGAACATTCCAAGATCCTGATCGAGGACAACCACCCTGACCCCTTCGACCTCCCCGCTGAAGGCTATCCCGAATATGAACATCGCCATCACCGGTGCGAACAGTATGAGGGCAAGGCTTCGCCTGTCATGCCGGAGTGACCAGAGAAGCTTTCTGGTAACCATCAGCCCTCTTCTTACCTTCATCCTTCCACCTCCCCGCATAATCTCAGGAATGCGTCCTCGAGCGAGGTCGAACAGGTTTCCCGCATGATCTCGTCCGGGGTTCCCAGGGCGATCAGCTTCCCGTCCCTCATCATCCCTATCCTGTCGCAGTTCCGTGCCTCGTCCATGTAATGGGTGGACATGATGATGGTCTTTCCCTGCTCCTTCAGCTTCCTGAAGGTTGACCAGAACTTTGCCCTGAGGGGGGGATCCACACCCACGGTAGGCTCATCCAGGAAGAGCAGCTCGGGTGAATGGATCATTGCCGCGGCCATGGATATCCTGTGCTTCTGACCACCGCTGAGGGACGAGAGAATGAAATCCTTCCGGTCATAGAGATCGACCATGGTCAGTACCTCTCTCTCCCGCGCCCTGAACTCCTCCTTCTTCATTCCGTATATCCCGCCGAAGAGCTTCAGGTTCTCGTGAACGGTAAGTTCCTCGTAGAGGGCTATTTCCTGCGGCATGTAGCCGGTCCTGTTCAAGTATGACCTGGATCCGGCCCTCTCTCCAAGGATGTATGCTTCCCCGCAGTCCGCTCTGAGCAGCC
>JAFGJI010000126.1 GCA_016929175.1 Thermoplasmatota archaeon
ACATGATGAACAGGGCGATGATCTCGTATAATATCAGCAGGGCTCCTATGATGATCAGCAGAACGCCTCCAACAGCCCTGGCATCCCCGCCCTTCAAACTTTTTCCGATGGCAGAGGCCCCGGTTCCCAGAAGTACAAGGGGCAGTGTCAGACCAATTGAATAGCAGAGCATTGACAGGGCTCCCATGATGAAGCCGTTGCCGATGCTGTCCGCTTCTATACTCAGCAAGCTTGCCACTGTCATGGCCACTGCGGATGCTTCCACGAAGCATACCAGCGATACCAGTATCCCGATGCCGAACATGGTCCGACCTTCCCCTTTTCCTTTTCTGGGGCCCAGTTTCATGAGCCAGATCATCAGTCTTTCCTTGAGGCCTGGTTTACCATCGGTCTCTCGCCTTTTGAGGATGCCTGTAAAGATCAGACCCGTTGCGATCATGATCAGGCCGATGATCGTGTAGACCGCGGACTGGAACCAAACATGTCGGGAGAGATTTCCCATGATGGTCACGGTATATCCTAAACCCCCGAGCAATGCTCCTATTATTGTCAGCACGAGGATCCTCGGGAGGGCGAACAGGAACGAGATCCTCAGGCCGTCCCTTGCACCCTTCCCCCTGCCTGCCAACCGGAGAAAGAGCAAAGGGCCGCAGGTGAGATTGCAGACGGTGAGCCCTTGCAGGATGCCCAGAAGAAGAAGGACCCCCAGCACCGCAAGGTTCTCGTTCAAGACCCGATACGCTCCTTCCGACTTGATGTGGTATCCTGAGTTAATCTTTGGGGTCTACCAGAAAACGATGGTCCCGTAGACGATGAGGTGCCCTATTATGAAACCCAGGATCGTTCCTGAATTTATCGGGGGGAGTCCCGCATGAGCCTTTCCCTTGATGACGAAGAACATCAGCGCCCCCCATCCCGCAAGCATTCCCAGAAGAGCGAAGATGGCAACGGCAACAGGGGGGTAGATGAATCCGAACAGGCGGAGGCCCCCGATCGGACTCAGGAAGGAGGCTATCGAGAGGATCATTATCCCTGGGATTATGACATCACCGAGACCCATGAACAATGATTCTCTCTTTCTCTTTGGGTCCATGAGGTTCTTTTCATCCTCGTAGCGGTAGGACCACTTCATGGGGAAGACCAGGAGTATGGGCATCTTTGCTTCCACGACGGAATCCGCCAGTGCGATCATGTGCTTGGTCTTGTAAACTGAAATGAAGTCGTATACTGCAAGCAGAACCAGCAGGAGGAGCGTGAACAGTATCGGGAACGATATACCCATTATGGCGATGACGCCAGCCCCCATCAGAAGGCCGCCGATGTCAACGAGCCACCATTTCGGTTTAATGAGAAGGGCGGCCACGAGACCGCCTGCGATGAGGAATGAGATGATCTGGATATGGACCTGGCCCCTGTCCCGCGTGCTGATCAAGCCATAACTTGCACCTTCGGATGATACCAACCATATATTTCCATCAATGCTTTCTTGATATGTTGCCACGATATCCGAAGATGATAAATGATATTCATCACCGATGAGGTCTTTTTGATCCGCAATGATCAAACGGGATCCGCTGATAACGACCGTTCTCATTCTGAAGCCGACATCGGAACCTTCCTCATTTGGAATAATAATACAGGAGCAAAGATATCCGGACCCGACATGACCCGCAAAGGCCGAGCCAGTGCGGATATCTGAAAGTACATGTATCCTCTTTTGTCCGGTCCCGTCACCTGTCAAATTGAAGATCTCATGACATACTAGTGCATGATCTCCTTCAGCCTTGACCCATTCTATGGAGGACAGGTCCGATATACTGCAACCGGTCGTTACAACTCTTCCTTCCCGCTGAATGAACCTCATATCGAACAGGTGGGTGCCGTTGTGATAGTAATTCCCTCCGAACGACCAGCCCGTGACCGGAAACAGAGGACCTTCTGTCCTTATGGGATGAGCTATCTCCTGGAATTTAAAGTCCGAAGACAGGGAGTTCATGGCTATGGACCAATCATTTTCGGACCTCCATAATGAGACAATGTAGGGTGTTCCGTTGACATTTGCAATATTAACCCCCAGGAAATTGAGGGTCGTATCCGGGTGGAGGATGGGACCTCTATCCTGGATCGAGCCGTTCCGGTCTATGGTCCACGCTATACGATCCGAACCACGTATCGCGGAGATGACCCAGAAACCAAGATCATAATGCGGGTCTGTTATCTGGGCGATGCCATCCACTGAACCGATCTCCCTGTGATCATACGGTCTTCTCTCAAGGACATGGAACGATGTATTGGTCATGACGATCGATCCATGCCCCATATCTGCCGGGTCCAGGGGGACCGCTTTCTCCACCCCCTCGATGTCATATGGGAACTCCTTCCAAACTGGAGGCGCCCCGTTGAACGCCACATCGATGAAAGGCTGGACCACCACGAAGGTCGAGGTGAACACCACCAAAGCGAAGAGGTATTTGAGTTTCAGTTTCCTCTTCTTCAGGAGCTTTCTGAGAACAAGGATGCCGACAGCAACGACAACCATCAGGGCAACGAATCCGAAAGCATAGAGGTACCAGTGTTCGCTCTGGGCGAACTCCTCGAACCCGGAGGAGAGACCGTAGGAATTGTAGAGCGGTCCCACGATAAGAGCCAGACAAACGGTGATAACTATGAAGATCCCCATCAACGTTATTGGGGGGATCGCCTGAGCAGGTCTGAATTCTGGTCTTTCCCGCTCCCCACCTTCAGTGGTTCCCTCCGGTTCCTTCGCAGCCTTCTTCTCGGTGGGCATCTTCACTCATCCTTTTTCGGACCGACCTTGTAACCGATCATCCGTAGGAAGTCCACCCTCCATTTCTGCCCTTCCTCGTCCTCGATCCCTTTTAACTTGTATCCGTCGATGACACCGATTATGCCCCTGCCCCTCTCGTTCTCAACAATAAGAACGTCCGTGGGATTCGCAGTGGCGCAGAAGATCCTGCACACGACATTGGACATCTTGATCGCGTTCAATACGTTGAGGGGGTAAGCGTCTTTGAGGAAGACAATGAAGCTGTGGCCGGCACCGATGTTGAAGGCGTTCTTCCTGGCAAGCTCAAGCATCTCATCATCGTTCCCTGCCCACCTTAGAAGGCAGGCGCCCGACGCCTCGCAGAAGGCAATTCCGAACTTGATCCCCGGGGACGCATTCACCATGACCTCGTAGAGGTCCTCCACGGTCTTTATGAAATGGGACTGCCCCAGGATGAAGTTGATCTCTTCCGGCTTCTCGATGGGAACGGATATTATCTCGACCATGCGACATCACCTCCCTGACACGAATGTTGTTGTTATTGTAAATGTTTTCGTGGGAAGGTTAGCCTCCCCTAATATCTTCCAGATATCGTGCTGCCTTCGAAGCGGAGATGTCTCCATCCTGCAGCATCCTTGAGACGATGGCTTCCAACTCTTCGGGGGAAGCACCCGCCTGGACCGCAAGGTTCCTTGCGTGAAGCTTCATATGGCCTTTCTGTATCCCTTCAAGGGCAAGGGCCCTGAGCGCCGCGAAGTTCTGGGCGAGGCC
>JAFGJI010000127.1 GCA_016929175.1 Thermoplasmatota archaeon
ATGCTGATAAATGGGCGACCTATTTCGAATCCTACCAATTCGGTTTCAATGCGTGGATGGAGCACCAGATACTGGGCGCTCCCAACGTCCTTCTATGGACCTCTGCTCCCGGGACATTCAATGTCCAGTACGACTTCGACGAGGACTATTATTCCAATTTCACGGTGGTCGTCCGAGACGGCCAGGGCAACCTGGTGCAGGATGCGAAGGTAAGCATTTACTCGGCAGCTCTCGAGGAGCGTTCCTTCGCCTACACGGACGCTGCTGGAAAGGCCACGGTCCCATTCACCATAAAGGAGACAGCATACGGAAAGATAACGGTGACCAAGGAGAACTTCAAGCCTTTCCAGGTCGAAATCGTCCTCAGGGACCTCACGGAGCCGGAAACTACCCCCGCATGCGCCAACCCGAATCCCGACGGGGCCAACGGCTGGTACGTGTCGGACCCGATGCTCTCCTTGCAATGTACCGAACCCGCCGACATCTACTTCAAGTGGAACGGGGACCCGGTCGAGAACTACAGGGGTGGAACTTTGCTGGTCCCCAAGGGATCCAACGTGCTCGAATACTGGGCAGAGGATCTTTCGGGTAATGAGGAGGAAAGAAAGTACTTCGTCATCAAGTACGATCCGGACACTCCGGTAGCCTCCGTGATCATAGACCCGGCGGAGCCTGATGGTGAGATGGGATGGTACCTTACACAGCCCGTGATAACCACCGATCTTCAACCTTCCCCCGGGTCGCCTCAGAGGGTGGATTTCTGGTGGGGGAGGGATGCAAAGCAGGTGAGCAACGGGACGGTCTATCCCCCGCAGGGGACCAGTGAACTGCACATCCAGGCCGTGGACGAGGCAGGGAACAAGGGGGAGGAGAAAATTTACCTGCTGAAGGTGGATTCCATCGTTCCGAGGACGAAGGCCAGTACGGGCGGGATCGAACCGAACGAGAGAGGCTGGTACGTATCACCGATGACGATCACCCTCACTTCCGATGACCGCAGGAGCTACATCTACTACAGATGGGATGGTGATGAGGAGTTCTCCAAATACTCCACCACCCTCACGCCGCTCTCGGGGAACAACACGCTTTACTATTATTCGATCGACGAGCATGGGAACGAGGAACCCGAAAGAACGATGCAGGTTCCGTACGATATAATGCCGCCGGACCTCGAGGTCACCGTCACTCCGATGTCCCCCGATGGTGAATCACGATGGTACGTGACGAGACCCAGAGTGGTTCTGGATGTTGCTTTCGAGGACAACGAGTACACGATCTACTATTATTTCGATGGTGAAGAACCCATGGAATACCTCTCTCCGCTGAACATCCCCGACGGCGAATGGACACTTCATTCCTACGCCGAGGATGAGGCCGGGAACAGAGGGGTGCTCCAGACCCACGCTTTCAAGGTCGATACAAGCCCCGATCCAACGCAGAAATATATCGATGTTTCCGAGAACGATGAAGGCTGGTATACGGACCTTCCCCAGGTAATACTCGGAACGTCGGAGGGTTCCCAGATATACTACAGCTGGGAAGGGTACACCGGTTACGAGAGGTATTCCGGCGGCCTTTACCCACCAGGGGAAGAGGGGGTATTCACCCTCAAGTACTACTCGGTGGACCCAGCAGGGAACCTGGGATCGGAGAAGGACCTGATGCTGCCCGTTGACTGCAAGGCCCCCGTAGTGGCCCTTGAAGCCCCACGAACCGCCGCTTCCGGGGAAGAGGTCCTCTTCGACCTTTCGGGAACCACCGACGGTGTGGAAGTCGATGCCTATCATGTGGACTTCGGCGATGGCACCGATTCGGGATGGGTCGTTTCCCCGAAGATAACCCATTCATATCCATCGAGCGGGAAATACCGGATAAAGGTCACGGCAAGGGACGAGGCCGGGCACGAGAGCGATGAGCTAAAATGGGACCTCGAGGTCACGGGCGGTTCAAACCTGATCATTGTCCTTGTAGCGGGAGGCGCCCTTGTGGTCCTCCTGCTGATCCTTGCAGCTGCCGCGGTGGTAATTGTCCACAGAAACAGGCATCACCACCTGGCACATCATCCGGTCCACATACCGCCTTCGTATCACCTTCAGGGGCCCCCGACAACATCCACTCGACATGTGCCGGGAACATCTCCGGCCGCCCCCCTTAAGCAGCAGGTTCCGCCTGCAAAGCCCGGCACTTCGGCCACTCCCCCTGAACCGGCTCCCCCGGTCAAGTCTCCAGTGGATATCCCGAAACCTCCGGTATATCCATCCATACCGGAGCCCCCCGAACCGCCTGCTTAGAGATAGGGTTCATCCAGCTCCGGGAAACCCCATCTCTTTCTGAGCTGTATGTACCTGCCGAAGTTCCAGACGGTCCTTATCCCCCTGCCATCCTCCCCTTTTAGCGTGTGCAGGACCGATCGGGCCCCATTCAGGAACAGCTCCTCTTTCTGCTCCCTGGTTATACCGAAATCAAGTGTTCTTACCTCACCTGTATCGATCTCAACGAGCCTGCACATCCTTGTCGGGTAGTTCTGATAGGTCATTCTGCTCTGTCCGTACCTCATGGTGTCGAATACTGCAAGGCCGAAATGGAACAGGTCCTGGGTGGGATTTTTCCCCGGTTTTGTGGAGCCCAGCTTGATGCCAAGGGTCGGCCACCTGGCCTTTCCCGGGTCCGGAACGTCGAAGGCCTCCAGTGGCAGATTTGTTGCGAACGCCCCATCGACGATCAGTGAGTTGGAAAGCTTGTAGGGAGTGAAGAAGAACGGAACGGAAACGGACATCCTGACAGCTGCCGATATGGGGAAGGAGTTCGGTCTGATATTCCCGTACCTGTCCAGTACGAGGTCCCTCGGCATGAACAGCTCGCATGAATGGCTGATATCGGATGCCATTATGGACAGCCTCGGGCCATCATGCTTGTCAAGGGGGGCGAGCATACCAACACCCCCCATGGGGAGCCTGCCGAACGTGTTAGCGTTCTTCTTTGCCAGGAGATGCTCTATCCAGGACTGGAGCTTTTCGCCCTCGTACATCCCGTAAGATGTCGAAACAGCCGCGATCTTCGCCAGTTTCGGGAGCCTCTGGTCCCAGAATCCGTCCCGGAGCTTCATGAAGTTCATGTTGAAGAGTTCTTCGACGAGCTCTTCGCAGTCGAACCCCGCTGCCACGATGGAAGCGGTCAGGGCTCCGGCGGAAGTGCCAGCAAGCCTCTTGAACCGAACCCCTAACTTGTCGAAAGCCCAGATCGCTCCCAGGTGGGCGACACCCTTTGCCCCGCCTCCGGCAAACACGATATCGATGACATCCTTCTCCCCCTCGTAACTTATCTGGAGGTCGGGATCGTCCCTCAGTTCCTGCAGGCCGACCTCCAACCGCTCAAGGGTCTTCCTGCCCTCGCCTGAAAGATGGTTCATCCATGTTTACCCCCTGGAGGGGCATCCCCCTCCCGGGGCATAGTATTGGACTCACTCCCATTTCATCGTTTCTATCACGGGGGTTTGGCCACGGTAGGGCTGAGCCCTTCTGATCATCAATACCAGAAGCGAACCGTCGTCGTTCGATCCCATGATGAGTTCGTCCCCCGCCTGCAAGCCGATGGACCTGAACCATTTCGTCAAGCCTCCGCCCAGCCTTACACCGCCTGTCAATGATATCATGCATTTGGTTACGAGGGATGCATCCTTTCGTATCCAGATCGTTACAGGCCCCTCTTCCAGCAGGTGCCCCTTCTCCTTTGGTATGTAAAGGAAACCCTGCCTGATCGAGGTCCGCGATATCGGGGACACTATTGTCCTCTCTTCCGGATACTCCTCCCTGGTGATGACCTCTTCGACCATCTGGGTGAGCGTGTCAGGTGCCGGCATTCCCGTCTCATCAGAGGTTCTCATGACAGCTCTTACCACGGAGGTCATGTCCTCCTTCAGGAGGGGGAGCACCGTCACTCCCTCCGGTTTGAAGGTCTCCTTGGCAACGTTCACTGTCCAGGGATCCAGGAGGAAGAAATAGCGCATTGAGACCTTCTCCTCCGCGATCCTTTCCAGGTTCCTCTTCATGGCCTCGTGCTGCCTTCCCCCGAAACTGCTCTTTCCGTGCAGGCTCATCGTTCTGACCTTGGCGATGACCTTTTCGACGCCATCGATGGACCCGGTGATGGTGGATTCGTCCGGCCGGTCCATGACCGTCCATTCCTTGATATTCCGATGCCTGTCGATCAGCTCGGTCCGCGCCAGGAAAAGTGAGGTGGCCCTGATCCTGTCATCAATGTCCTTCATGCTTTCCTTGATACCGAAGAGGAAGGTCAGCTGCGCCCTCATCTCATCGGTCATCTTCTCGTCTATTTCCATGTGCATCGGAACAGCGTAGCATCTACTGTTCAATAAGCCTTTCGGCTATGGTTGGTATTGAAAAGAATTGTAAAGGGTCTCTGGGTGAGGTTCAACCATCTGGCTCCTCGACGGAAGCCTTCTCCTTGCGGTCGCTGGAATTGAAAGGCCTTATCTTGAACCTGCGGTTCCTCCTTCTCGAGATGACCTCGATATCCCTGCGGATGAGCACCTTCATATCGTCCTCGGCCGCTATGGTCCTGACACCGGATCTTTCCTCGACCCAACGGGCCTGTCTTCGTGGGCCCTCCTTGATGAACTTCTTGCCCATATGTGTCAGGAAGACCACATCCGGCCGTATGATCTCTGCGATCTCCGCCGCGTCCTCCGTGGAAAGGTGAAAGGGGATCCGGGCCATGAGAGGCCTTGTGGTAGCAAGTATGAGCACCCGGGCACCTTCGTGGGGTTCGATCAGGCCTTCCCGCAACTCCGTGTCCGCGATGTAGGAAACCACGCCATCCCCCGAATCGAACCTGAAGCCAACGGTGTCCGGGTCGCTGTGGAATGAGGGGGTGGCCGACCCCTTCAACTTCCCGATCTGGAAATGATCTCCCGGAGATACGGTCAGGACCGTTGCCATCTTGTCCTGGTGGTATCGGGAAACGGCAGGTCCCACCTTGTTCCTTCCCATGGTCACGGAGTGGGCGGCTATCAGAAACCCTCTTCTGTCACCCCTTCCGCCGTGGATGCCTTCCATGAGGATCTCGGCATTCGCATAATGGTCGGGGTGGCAGTGGGATATCATGATCCCGCCGGTCATCGTGGGATCGATCCTGTTCCTTTTCAGGGCATGGAGCGCTCCCGGTCCCGGATCTATGTGGACCCTGTAGTCATCTTCTAGGTATATTCCTCCCGTGGACCTTTCCTGCGTCAAGGTAACGAACCTGCCCCCTCCCGTACCAAGGAAGGTCAGCCTCGTCATGATGGAGTGGAACCGGATACATCCCTTAATAAGGTATCTAAAGTGACGTATTAATGTATTGACGCAATTAGTGACCCCGGGACCTTTAAAGGTTATAAATGACAATCGTAAATCCTGTATCAAGGGAGAAAAGGCCACGGCTGCAGCCGTGCTCTGGAACAATTCCCTGTCAAGCTCGAAAGACCATATATGGAGGAAAAAAGTATGCACAGCAAATGGAAGGTCCTGCTTCTCGCCGTCATGCTGGTTGCCGTTCTGGCATTACCGGCAGGTATGGTGGGGGCAGATGACAAGGAGGGATCGACCGACACGGAGGATACATTTTCCGGAAGTGTGGAGAGCGGTTCCGAACTTCTGACCGTTGAAAGGGTGGATGCCTCGGAGGTAGCCTTCGACATCGGTGAGATCGATATGATCGATGTCAGGGACACTCCCTTTGGATGGTCCACAGAGAATGCCAAAAAGGACCTGGTATCGATTCGTTCGGACCAGGAATTACAGGGCATCGAGATGGCTCACCAGCCCTTGAGGGGCCCAGCCGAAAGGACCAGAGCCTCCGATGAAGAGAAGAACCAGGATTATTACGACTATCCGAACGCTTCTGTTATCAATAGCAATGGCGAGACCTTCCAGGGATCCTTGACCTGGAGCAGTATTGCAGCCAACCAGGACATGATAGACTGGTACAAGATCGGCCTCTCCAACGTTGCAACGACAGCCGGCGCCTCACCCGTGAAGAACATCACCCTTACTCTGGACTCCTATACGGCGACCAGTGGGGACATGTACGAGCTGCGGATAGATGATACCGATCCAAATCCAAGTAATTGGGACCTATATGATGACTATGGGGACCTTCTCAACGTCTATGCGCTCTACACGGATGATATGTTCGGGGATGGCGACATAGGCGGATGGTGGTGGTACTACGATGACCTGGATGATAACGACGGGTGGACCTACGATGAGAACTGGACACTGTCCTTCAACTCGCCGAGGCACTCCTGGGGCGGGCCGGATAACGATGGTTTCGCCAACCGTCTCACCGAGGTCGGCTGGATATATATCGGCGTTTCCCTGAATTATTACATGAAGAGCGACGCCCCTCAGAACAGGCCCACCTTCTCTTCCTCGTACGAGATCACCGTCGACACCAGCAGGGATGTAACCGTTCTCAACGCCGGGAACCACTGGAAGAATGCAACGTCATTCACACCTCTTGGGGTAAAGAAGACCGGCATCCAGATGTGGTCGGACCGGGACAACATGGACTGGTGGAAGTTCGAGGGAACCGACAATACCAAGCTGTGGAACGTGTCCATGCAGATAAACAGGACCTCGAACATCTGGAGGGGTCAGCCCACCACGACACAGTTCTGGGACAACTGGTTGGAGATCATAATCCTGTGGAGAACCGATGGTGAGGACAACCAATGGGGTACCGCCGATGATAGTTATGCCGGGGCCATGTTCAGAATGAGCTACATATTCAGCGGCGGAGGCTTCATAGACGATACTTTAAGTGTATGGCTCCACAACAACTGGACGGAGGCGCCGGACCGTACCGTCTGGCTCGGTCTCCAGGAAACACCCGTACATGGTGCTCACCAGAGCGGCCAGGTTCTCGGCTTCTATCTCCCTGACCACACGATATACAGTACGTATGATCTGACGGTGTCCATCGGTGAGGTGAAGCCCAACGTCCCGCCTGTCATCACCGAGGTGGCCCTGGAATCGGATTTCGTCCAGGACCCCTCGGGAGGGTATTACGACAGCGAGTTCCTGCTCACTGTGACATATCAGGATGAGGACAATGATAAACCGAAAGAGATATGGGTCTACATCGACAAGGACACCCCCTACGAGAAAGCCCAGGATATCTCGGGTACGCCAACGGACGTTTTCGACAACGACTATACCGACGGCAGGAAGTACAAGCTGGAGATGCTGGGAGAGGACCTCACCGACGAGCCGTTCCCGCACACGGTCCACGTGAGGGCCGTGGACGACATACCATCCATCTCCATCAGGGATCCCAAATGGTCCGAACTGTTCAATTTTGAAGCAGGCATTCCGGTCTGGGACGACGAACCCGTCACAACGAACCCCAACTGGCAGCCCTTCGACGAACTGCAGGAGGACGATCCGACGACCTACTTCCCGCTCGAGAGCATCGACGGGATGTTCAAGGACCCGGAGAACAAGTTCGAGGCGTTCTACGTATGGAACCTGACCTCCCTGGAATGGGCGGACAGCTACGATACGACAATAGCCTTCATCGAGGTCGTTGAATACGACGGCATCTGGCAAGCGGCCGTGACGCCCAAACACAACGAGAACGGCAAGGTCAATGTGAGATTCCAGGCCGAGGACCTGCACTCCTGGGTGAACCTCTCCACCTCGATAACGATAAGGGCAGTGAACGACCCGCCTAAGGTTACGGCGATCGAGATCGATGGAACGCCTTACGAGGTCGACAACGTGGACCCGAGAAGACCCTTGATACATCTCGAGGACAAGGTGACCATCAAGGAGGACGAGGAGTTCAGTTTCAGCATAATCGCCGAGGACACGGACAAGGAGAACGAGCAGACACCCCTGGAGTACAGCTACGTCAGGTCAACCTCCTCCGACTGGGACGAGGACCCCGATGTGGGCTACAATACGGGAGAGGTAACTTTCACACCGACGAACAACGATGTGAAGGCCGGCAACGACAAAATGGTCTTCACCATCGACGACCACGGCGAGGACGGGGATATCAAGCTCGAGGTCTATGTTGAGATAACGAACACCAACGACCCTCCGACGATAATGATACCCACGACCACCCCGAGGAGCTGGAAGCAGTTCTCGAAGATATCCATAAGGCCCATCGCCTCCGATGAGGATAAAGGCGACCAGATAACCTTCTCGGTCAACTTCATCGAGGCCATAGGCCAGGACTACGACTCCATAGAGGACCAGCTCCCCAAACTGGATGCCACAAAGGGCATAGATTGGGACATCACCCCGACAACCGGTGACTTCTGGTTCCAGCTGGACGATCAGAACATCTGGAAGACCTCCACCGGCATGGTGAAGAGCCAGGAGATCGTCATCGTCTTCAGCGCCACCGATAAGGATGGGGCTGTGGCGACCGCTTCGATCACGCTCGTGCTCAACGACGAGAACGAGGAGCCGGAGAAACCATCCACCATCCACTACTCGCCATCCGCTCCCAAGGAGAAGGAACCCGTGAACTTCTACGTCGATCCGGTCAGCGATCCCGACGAGGACAGACTTACCTACAAGTGGGACTTCGGCGACGGCTCGACCGGGGAGGGAATAAACGTCAACCACACCTACACGAGCAAGGGATACAAGACGATCCAGATGTGGGTCGAGGACGGACAGTTCGCCACGGAAAAGATCAATGTGAGGATCGAGGTGGCGGAGGCCATTGTTCAGGATGATGATGACGATATTAATCCTCCTGATGACGATGTTGATCCGAACGGGAACGACAACACGATGCTGTACATCATCATAGCAATAATCATCGTGGTGATCATCATCGTGATCCTGCTGTTCCTCTTCATGCTCCTGAGGAAGAAGCCCCAACCGGCCCAGCAGATGTACCCCGGATACGACCAGCAGGCCCTTGCGGCATACGGCCAGCAGGGACTCCCGCCCGGATATGCAGGAGAGCTACCCCCGCAGCAAACCCCGGAACTGCCTCCGGCAGGCGAGGGACAGATGCCTCCGGATAACCTGCCTCCGGCAG
>JAFGJI010000128.1 GCA_016929175.1 Thermoplasmatota archaeon
GGATACCGATGAAATGTTGTACTTCAATGTAAGTAATGGACTTCTTTCAAATTGGATCAATTGTATCGAAGTGGATGATGAAAAAGTATGGATCGGCACTGGTGGTGGATTATTACTCTATGATCAAAAAGAAGACAGTTGGAGTAATTTCACAGTGGAAATCGGACTAGGTGATGCCGAACATGGATATTACTGGGTTGATGACATAATTATCGAGGACGATTTCGTTTGGGTGGCAACATCTGGAAATTGGCAATATACCATGGGAATCCGACCCTTTGGTGGAATAAGCTGTTATGATAAAATGACGGGGACATGGAATGCATATGGATCAAAGAACGGGTATCTGATAGATGATAATGTTCAATCCATCCTGATGGAAGATGATAAAATTATCATGTCAACCCTTAGTGGCATTTATATCTTCAATACAAGCGAAAGAGCAACTTACTTTTGGGATGGTTGGATCATGGACTGGGTCAAAAAGACTGATGAAGATAACTATCATACGATATATTCTTCATTTACTGATTCCAGGATATCTGAAATGGACGTTAGTCAAGATGATATTGTGATCTGGCCAGAATGGAATGATAGTATTGAGATCCGTTCTTTATCTCTGAATATTGGGACAATTCTTACACAAGAAGATAATGTGTATGATATTGAGGTCGACAAGGATCGCATATACCTTGGAACTAAAGATGGTGTGAAAATTTATAACATGACAACTGACGAATGGGCCTTCATCAATAAAACCCATGGATTATTGAGCAATTATGTCAGGGATATAGAATTGTTCGGCGACCAACTCTGGATTGTCACTGAAGAAGGTTTGAACATTTTTCAGATTTCTTTTGAAGCAGTTATTAAGTCTGAATGAATACTCTAAATATTTGTTCTTGATATCCGTTCTAAACTATTAATGGCATTATTCTCGACCTGTCCACTTTGCTTTTTTATAGCTTTTGGTCGTGGACCTATCCCGCAATGAATCCTTTTCGTCGCTTATGATAAGCTAACAGGATTCATTGCTACATCTCAATGATACACGCCAAATAAGTTGGGAAAATATTGAGTTCTTATTTAGCTGGATCTGGATGTTTAAGATGAGTACATCCTTTCAGCTTAACATCCAGAGAGGGAAAATCCTGGATTTTCCCGGACCTTGGAAGTTGGAATATTCGTTGTTCCCAAGATACTTCCAAGGTTCCGACCGGTCAAGAGCGGATCCATCATTTGGTCATAAAACCAATATTCTTGGAGTGGTGGCCTCTTCCAGCATCCAGATTACGGATGTCAGATCGATCATCAGGGACGGGGTCCAGAAGACTGTAGGGTTGATGCAGATGGTCCAGGAGTTGATGTGATCTGAAGAATGGCCCCCACCCCTGATCCAAGGATATGGAAATCAGGTTTCTACTACAAAGTATTAAATATTCTATGGCTAGTGCATTATTATCATACCTCGGCAGAAGGAGATAGGAGTTGGTCAGTTGCACAATAAGGGAAGTTACGAAAAGATAATAGCCTTCGCATTCGCACTTTTATTCCTGGGGGCCGTGATCACTGTGGTGATCCTCGATCCACCTCACGGAGGCTTTGGAGATTCCTTCGCACCTGAAGAGATAAATTCCAGGGTAATACTGGACCAGGGTCATATCCAGGACCCCGCGATCCCTGATGAACTGTTGGTCGTGGGTGCCGGCCAGGAAGCCGTCGTAAAATTCGAGGTGTTCAATGTAGATCCAGACAATGATATCGACACCATCGAGATCGAGATACCCGGTTCGGAGATGATCCACGGAACATCCGAATGGTACAATCCCGGTACCGACCATGAATGGCCTTACCAGGTCACGGCAACCGACGTCATCAGTTTCGAGGCCTATGATGATTTCACTGGCTCGGAAGGCGGTGATGTTGCATACTACGATACAGCTGGCAATGTCGACGATGCGCTCGACTACATAGAGGATTTCAACGACGGGGACAATCCCGTGTACAATCTGAGTGAGGGAATAACACTTGCCGTAACTTTCAATGCGTCGGAAACACCAGGTATCAAGATGGGAGAAGATGCGATCAACCTCAGGGTGGGGGACCTGAAAACAGAGGACCCGGGAGTTCCGTTGACGACCTTCGATCCCTTCCCGTATCCCTATGTCGTGGGTGGTACCAACGATATTTACCTCATCATAGTTCTCAAGACACCTACCTGTCATCTCGAGGTCCAGTATGGAGAAGAACATCTGTTCTCCTATTCTCGGGGAACGGATATCAGAACCTCGGAGTATGGATTCGAATATGTAACGGACTCCGGTTCGACCGTTGCTGTACTGGAGGATCCGGGAGATACGGTCGTCAATCCCCTCGTGATAGCGAAGGAGGATGGTCTGACCGGCGAGTTCACATTGGACATGTACAAGATCCAGATAACAGATGTCGAGATCGGATATGTCGATGATATCCCGATAGTCACCGATTACAGGGACGAGATCCCTTCCGAGATGGGCCAGGTAGTCGACAATGACCTGGATGATGACGGCATCCTGAACAAGGTCGATGATGATATGGACGGTGACGGAATCCCGAATTCTCTTGATAATTTCCCCACCATCTACAATCTGATGCCTGTGGTCACGGGAAAGACGGAGAACCTCACCGTGAAGGAGGATGAGGCATTCTCGCTGACGGTTGAGGCCAATGATCCCGAAATGGAGGACCTGACCTACTTCTGGACGAACGACCAGGATCCCGAATGGAACGCCTCCGGGGGGGAGATCGATCTTTCGGGTTTTGAACCTGGAACATACATATTCACGGTATCGATAAGCGATGAGATGGGCAACATCAGGACTGAATCGATAAAGGTGACCATCGAGGAGAACCTGTCCCCGGTCATCAACCTGGTGTCCGCCGAACCGACCGAGATCACGGCCGGGGAAGAGGTTGTTCTGAGCGTGAACGCAAGTGATCCGGAGGGAAAACTCCTTACCTGCACATGGACCAACGACATCCATTCGGAGTGGAAGGAGATCGGGAAAACGATAACTGTCAAGGACCTCAAGAAAGGAGAATACACTTTCACTGTAACTGTATCTGATGGCTGGTCGAATTCCACCGGGACCGTCAAGGTAACGGTGAAGGAGGAGGAGAAGGGAGGTCTGCCGTGGGTCATCATCATAATAATCCTCGTGGTTGTGGTTTTGATCATAATAGCGGTTGTTGTCTTCTTCATCCTGAGGAAGAAGAAGGACGAGACCCCCGCTGAGGGAATACCCGAGGGATCGGTCGATACCGGTTACGTCGAGGAGGGGGCAGCACCCGAGTCATATTACGAGGGGTTCTACGATCCGAATGCGGAGCAGCCGATCCCCGAGGGGCAGTCCACCGATGCACCGATGGAATTCTATCCGGATGACGCTATGCAGCCCCGCCAGGCGCAGTCCTATGAGGATTCACCCGTTATGGAATACCCGCAGGAAGTTCCTCTGGAGAGCGTACCCGCCCCGGAGCAGGATCCTGGATATTTGACGGAGGCTCCTCCCGTGGAACAACTCTCATCAGCACCACCCCAGGAACCTCAACCGGTACCGACACCGGAAGAAGGAGCCCCTGAACCTGATACCGGTCATCCTCCCTCAATGCCGTCTCCACCACCACCGGTCCCGGAGTTCCCCGCCAAACCGGAGGATGAGGTTTTGGAGCAGTGAAGGGCTCTTCTCAAGGCGTCCCATCCGGAAGATGGCAAGTCTCCTCATTGTGTACTATCTCTTGCCTCATTAAAGACCGCTTCGAGCTTGTCGACCTCTTTCTTTACGGAGAACCCGGATATAATGGTCTGTCTTCCGTTCCTCCCCAGAAGCGATCTCAAGGGGGGGTCCCTGACCAGTTTGAGAATGGCACATGCCAATTCCTCAGGCTCTCCGGGTTCGACAAGTATCCCGTTCTTCCCGTTCTCCACAAGCTCCTCGATGCCGGATATCCTCGTTGTCAGGACGGGGATCTCCATTGACATCGCTTCCTTGATCGCGTTCGGAAGCATGTCCCTGTCTTTGTCACGAGATACGACAGAGGGCAGACAGAATATCATTGTGGTCCTTAACTCTCCGATGAGCTCTTCCTGGGTCATAGGTCCCTTGATCGTGAAATGCCGATCAAGCCCCCTCTCCCCGATGATCCTAAGATATTCTTCCTTCAGAGGTCCATCCCCGACAAGCAGGAACTCGAGATCATCTTCCCCCTTCGCGATCAGGATGGATGCCGCCTCCAGAAGAAACGTTACACCCTTCTTCTCTATGAATCTGCAAACCGTGGTGATCATTTTTCTCTTATCATCTGGGAAAGGCCTGAACTTCTCGGTATCTATCGCACTCCTTATGACCGGAACATCCCTGATACTGTAACTTTTCTCGATCTGCAGCCTGTTGTGATCGGAAATGGTCATTATTCTGGACGATCTGTCCATGATCTCCCTGATCCCCTCAAGTTCCCTCAATTCACCGGATTGATAGACCTCCCGTGCCCTCATGGTGATCGTGAAGGGTCTTTTCTTGACATGGGATATGAGGTAGGCCTTCACCAGGTTCTTCTTGCTGGAAAATGGACTATGTATGAGGTCTATCTCCAGACCTCTGATGGCTCTCAGGCTCAGATATATGTCCATGACCATCCATGGGTCGCTTGCATATTTGCCCATGACCCTGAGCGAGGTGATGGTCCAGACGGGATGCCTCATCATATCGATAGCTGTCTTCTTCAGGAAATCCATCAATTTCTCCATACCTCTGCTGTAGAGCTTACCTGGACAGTATGTTCTATCGATGAGACCGAACTCGATAGCGTCCCCGTGCGCCCTTTCGGATCCTTTCCGGTCGACGACGATGTGGATCTCGTGCCCCCTCTTCACGAGTTCCACCATCTCGTTGAGTATGAAGGCCTCGGATGTCAGCTTCGGAAACTCTCCGAGAATGTAAAGTATCCTCATCACTACCCCTTACCGTGAACGTTGTGGACCGAAATGTCAGGTGCTTTTCATTGCCTCATGGAAAACCGCATTCAGTTTCTTGGCTTCCACCTCTATGTTGAAGTCCCTCTCGATCTTCTTCCTTCCCTCCTCGACCATTCCATTCATCATTTCCGGGTCCGAAATTACCTTTTGCACCGCTTCGACAATGTCCATGGGGGACCCCGGTCTTATCAGCAGCCCTGTCCTTCCGTCCTCAACGAGTTCCCCAATTCCAGAAATGTCGGTGGTTATGACCGGGACCTTCATGGCCATCGCTTCCTTGAGGGAGTTGGGAAGTATGTCCCTGTCCCCGTTCTTCACCACCACCGAAGGCAGGACGAAGACATCGGCTTTCTTCAATTCCTCCAGGATATCCTGCTGCGGCACCGGCCCCTTGATCAAGGTTCTATCCTCTATACCGCATTTCCTTATCCTTCTTCCGTAATCGTTCCTCAAGGGTCCGTCCCCCACAAGCAGGAGCCTGAAGTCCATACCCCTCTCCTTGAGAATGCTGCATGCCTCGATCAGATATCTGATACCCTTCTTCTCCACGAACCGCCCCACGAAGAGGATGGTGAA
>JAFGJI010000129.1 GCA_016929175.1 Thermoplasmatota archaeon
CAAACCGGAGAAGGACATCAACCCGAAGGGGTTCCTGAAGCATCTCACAGGGGGATGGCAGGCCATCCGGGGGTTCAAACCACCGCTCAAGCCCCTCCACAGGGACCCGAAGGAATACGATGTGATCTTCGTCGGGACCCCGATATGGGCGGGAAGACAGGCTCCCGCGGTCAGGACGTTCCTGGAGGACCACCTTCCCGAGGGCAAGAAGATAGCCCTGTTCTGCACCTGCAACAGTACCAACAGCAGTGCCTTTCAGAACATGAGGAGGCTCAGTTCCGGGGGCGAGTTCATAGGAGAGCAGGAGTTCAGGGTCGCAGCGAAGGAGGAGAGGGGTCCGATGGTCGCTTCCGCCATGAAATGGGCAAGGTCCCTGGTGGCCTCTCTTGAATGATGGGCCGGGCATACAACAGGTCCTTGATGGATAACACCTGGAAGGGGATGGTAAATGGAGCTTGATCTTGTAATGGAGAAGAGAAGGTCCAGAAGGGCCTACCGTCCTGCGGAGATAACCGACGATATGGTGAACGATCTTCTGCATGCCGCGGAGCTTGCACCATCCTGCAGCAACAACCAGCCATGGAGGTTCATCTTCGTCAGGGACCCGCAGCAGCTCGAAAGGGTGTTCGAGACGCTTTCAGGCGGCAACTACTGGATGAAAAGGTCCTCGATGGTAGTGGCCGTGTTCACGGAGAAGGGTACCGACTGCGACGTTCAGGGGGTCCAGTACGAGATGTTCGACACCGGAATGGCGACCGCCTTCCTCCTTCTGAAGGCGGTGGAGATGGGTCTCTTGACACATCCCATAGCCGGTTTCAACAAGGAGAAGGTGAAGAAGGTCCTCGGGCTGGGTGAACAGTTCATCATCATCACTTTGATAGGTATGGGAAAGAGGTCCGACGACCCGGGCGGCCTGAGCGAGAAGCACAGGGAGCAGGAGGTCTCGGCGAGGGTGAGACGGCCTCACGAGGAGATATCGTTCATGGATAGATACCGGTCCGGATGATGGACAGGTAATTATCCGTTATTCCCATTCATCCATCGTTCAGGCGGATTTCCCATGCGGAGAGGACTGGCCGAATCATATCAAAGGACCCTTGATCTTCCCGGGAAGCACAAGATGTCGTTCCTGGGCATATGCGTCTTCACTGTATCGTTCATACTTGTTCTGACCGTTGCCCAGGTGTTCCTCATCATCTTGGCATCCATTTTCCTGGCACTGGTCAGCGGAGCCTTGGCCGGAGGCATCTGCCTTCTAGACTACGGAGGAGGAATACATGTCGTTGCTATCATCCTCCTGGTCGCAGGAGGCATACTGTCCCTCTTGTTCTTGGTCATATTATTGTGCATTGCCTTGACGATCGGGTCCACCGCGTTCGGTGCGCAGATCCACATAGCGGACCTCCTGCTGAAAATGAAGATGGGCGAAAAGCTCGGATCGAGAGGTATCCTGAAAGAGCTGAAATATGATTGGAAGGACCTTCTCAGGAGCGGCTACAGGCTGCTCACGCGTTTGATAACGCTTTTCATCGGCTTCTTGATAGTGATCGAGGTCGTGACCTTCTGCATGATCGCGGCTGTCATGTTCCTCGTCCAGAAAAGCGGTGTTTCCGATGCATCGTCCATAATGACGACCGTTGTGATCGTGATCATCAGCATTGTCATTGCCCTGATCTTTTTAGTCATCATCCCGGTGCTTGTGTTCATGATCGATTCTGCGAGTATGAGGATGGCGGAGGGAAAGGATGTCAGAACCGCGATCATCCACGGCCTCAAGGATGTCAGATACAATGCTTCAGGAATACTCTATTACATACTATGGGTCCTGATACTGATCGCCGTGAGCATCGTGGTCTTCCCGCTGGCCTTCATCCTTCAACCCTTGATACCCGTCCTATCCAAATCGTTCCTGATCGCCAACAGGGACATGTTCTACGAATGAGTTCGGCCAGGGGTGGGAACGATCTCGGGTTCCTCATGAAAAAATACAGGAGCGGGAGTCATTATGGGTTACCAAAAGGCCGGTTCAAAGTATCGGTTCCATTGTATGGTCCGATCCATGACCATGAATAGGTTTTTAACCGGTATTCGCATTCATCCATGTTCCCGGTGAGGCACCCATGCACAGAGGGATGGAAGATTCCTACAGGAGGACATACGACCTCCTGAAAGCTCACAAGACCTCCGTTCTCATGATATGCGCCGCCCTTTATGTCATATTCTTCTGCATGATGATGGCACAGCAGTTCGTATTCTTCATCATCTACGGCATAATGGGATTGGGAGGCCTGGCGATCCTGGGGGGGGCGATACTTGCAACGCTCGGAGGCGGTCTCACCATACTCGGGATCGTGGTCATCCTTATAGGAATATTCATCCTGTTCATCATGTTCCTTGTGATGATAGCCTTCATCGTTGCAGCAGGCTCTTTCAACTTCGGGTTACAGATCTTCATCGCACAGCTTCTTCTGAAATTAAGAACAGGCATCAAGCTGGACTGGAAGGATATATGGGGCGAGCTCAAGGGTGATTGGAGGCACCTCATAGGCCAGGGTATCAGGTTGTTCCTGCGCTACATCGGGTTGGCCCTTGTCATAATACTGCCGATCTATCTTATCATGGGCGTTATCATTGCGGTACTTGTGGTCCCCCAGGTACTCGGGGCATCTCCGGTATTGACAATGGCATTGACCGTATTCGCGAACCTTGCGCTGGTGGTCATCTACCTGCCCTTCATCCTTATTGTGTATCCGGTGCTGTTGTTCGTCTTCGAGGCGGCGGCGGTGAGGATGGCCGAGGGGAAGACCGCCGGCAAGGCCGTCATGCACGGCCTCAAGGACATCCGTTATAATCGCAGAGGTGTGCTGTATTTCGTCCTGGGGTACCTCGCCGTTAACCTGGCAGCGATGATATTTTTCCCGATCGCATTCCTGCTGGGCCCCTTACTGCCGCTCCTGACCAAATCCTACTTCCTGGCGAACAGGGACCTCTTCTACGAATGAGAGCTGCCGCTCTGCGCCTTCAGCAGGATGCGCTTCGCGGGATGGTCCCAATCATTCCTGACAGTTGCAGCCCCTCTTTTGACCAGCTCCTTGTTCACATGGATGCGGTTCGATAGGTATACCAGGGCCGAGCCGTCCTCCGTCATATCACGCAGAAGAACATGCTTTCCCACCACGTACCTTTCAAGGTATTCTGCGGCTCTTTTCCGGTCGCTTATATCGATCCCCATGAGGCGGACGACGCCGATGTCCTGGACCTCGAGCTTGAGGTCGCTCGAGAGGCCTTTCACACGGTGGGTCCGGGGGGCATTTTCAATCCTGCGGTCCATCGGTGATATGTCCTTGATCGAAGGTCTGTGATCGACCTCCCGTTCATGCACGGGGCCGGATCGCTCGACCAGTTCCATATCCCAGTTCTCCACGGTCACGATCTTCTTTCTTATGACGGGGATGAAATCGGGATTGATCTCGTAGCCGATGAACCCTCTTCCGAGCTTCCTTGCGGCCATCGCTGTCGTCCCGCTCCCCAGGAAAGGGTCGAGCACCGTCTCGCCTTCAAGGGAGAACATCCTGATCAGGCGCTTCGGGAGCTCCTCCGGGAACATCGCCTCGTGCCCCCTCTGCCTTGCCCCGCCGAAGTTCCAGTGGGAGAGGTGATACTCCTTCCATTCCTCCTTCGTCAGCTTTGAAGATCCCTTTACAAGGGTATCGAACTTCCTGATCTTTCCGGGTTTCCGAAATACCATGATGTGCTCGTAGTCGATCTCCACGATGCCGTTAGGGGGGTAGGGATAGGACCCCATGATGTTCGCCCCTCCGGAGGTTTTCATAGAGGTCCTCTTGTTCCATATGATGGAGCCCATGAAGTCGAAACCTATCTTCTCCATCTGGAGGATGATCTCGGCGTGCAGGGGGACCACTTTGTACCTTCCGTACTGGGAAGCCCTTGTGAACTGGTCCCCGATGTTGATGCAGGCCCTCCTCCCGTCCTCGAGAACCCTGAAGACCTCCTCCCAGACCCTGTAGAGGTCGATAAGATATTCGTGGAGTGACTGCCCGTATCCTATCTGCTCCGATGTGCCGTAGTCCTTGATGTGCCAGTAGGGCGGAGAGGTCACCATGAGCTGTATGGAGCCGTCCCCGAGCTCCCCCATGTCCCTGCTGTCGGCGATGATCACCCTGGATGCTGGAGCCGTCACAGATGATGACCAGTATCCGATTAATTAAGTTTAATCCCACTGGACCGGATTTTGCGGAAACGATGATCAATGATCCAAAGCCTCCCCGTTCTCTCCTTCACCGATCTGTGAGGGTCTTGCCCAAATATATGTGAGGGGGCCGATCAAAGGTACCATGCCGAATGCAAGATATCTCCACCTACCTGTCCATCCCCTTCTGATCATATCATCGTGGATGGCATATGCTAGCGCCATCGTCAGGATGAGGAAATCCAGGGTCATGACGTGTACGAGCATATTGTTATTGAAGAGCTCTAGGAAATTCGAAGGGTCCCCCGCTCCGAGACCGTATGCGATAAGGGAGACCCCGGCCAGTTTGAGAATGACCCCGTAGGCCCTGGAATCAAGTATACGAAGAAGGGGCCCCTTCTTTCCCCGGAAGGTCCTCTGGGGCCTTCTAAGACCGAGATACAACAGAATTGAGAACGCACCTGCGAAGAACGATCCCAGAACGAAGGGCCATGACCTCAGCCCTTTTTCCCTTCCCTCGAAGAGCAGGATGGCCGAATAGGCCATCGGCAGGACACCCATCAGGTTGAAAAGGGCAAGGACCATCGGCTCCACGCCAAAGGGATCTAGGAGCAGGTCCTTCAGCAGTTGAAGGGTATCATCGGTCGATCCCGGTGCAAAAACCAGGGAATACAATATCAATGCCGCCCAAAGGACCAGGAAGAGCCTGTTCCATCGTAATTCCATGGGCCCTTACCGGAAACGTTGTAGATAAGCGTTCATCCTCAGATGTCAGGGTGATCTCGTTCTCAGATAGTTCCCAACGGACCTGTCGTAGGTGGCTTCCGCCTGTTTCGAGAAATAGCATGCCGGAAGCTCCCCCCCTCCTCCTGTGGTATGCGATGCATGCGCAGCAGTGTCCTTTCTTCTCGCACGGGTAGGTGCGGTTGCACACCTTCAGGTTATACTCGATACCGCACTCCATGATGTCAGAGAGGAAGGGATGTAATTAAATGTGGGGGACATACGACCTCATCCCCCGCTTTCGGTGTTGGGAGGGCAGTGTCCTCTTTCCTCTCATGATGAGCGCGACCCCGCAGAGGGCAAGCACGGACAGGAGCATGATCAGGACAGTGCCGAGGACCGGGTTCTCGCTCACAAGGTCCTTCAATATGTGGCCTCCCTCGACCTCGATCACAGTCCTTGCAACATTGTTGTCCGATGCCCCCCCGTCCGTGAATTGATCATGTCTCTCGATGATCGAGTTCTCGGGGTCTATCACAACTTCGATGTCGTGGCGTCCTGGCTCCGCG
>JAFGJI010000130.1 GCA_016929175.1 Thermoplasmatota archaeon
ATCATTCTCCCGGTAAGGACCGCCTCAGTAGAGGGTCTGCCCTCCCTCTTGACGAACCTTGATCCCTTGATCTTCCCCACAGCGGAGTACCTCTCCTCGTAATCGATCATTAGAGGAAAGAAGTCCATTCCTTCCCTGGCGTCCTTGGAAATGCAAACCGTTGCAAGCACCATGGTATCGCCGATCCTGGCCGTGACGGAAGCATCCGCCTGAAAACCCATTTTTCCATATTCGATCATCAATCTCTTGCCATAGTAGTCCGTTTCGAACTTCTCTATCGTCATTTTATCACCTTATCCATATGACAACGCACAGACTAGGACCTAAGGTCATGGGCCAAAAAACAATAGCTACCATATTCGATATTCATGGTATCTGTTGCGTCCCCGGTTCCGGGTGTTTCCATAGACCAACGTTCCTTGCCAAAGGGCCCCCATGAAATGCCGTCACCGACGGCCGAAGGACGCGCCCAGCATCCGGGTCCTGTGAACTTGCTATCGGAACCTTGGGAACCAAGTTCCCTGTCCATTCTGATCTTTCCTTTTCTGCCTGTACGTCTGAAGCACCCATGATGGCATAGATTATAAGGTTTTGCTTTTAGAATGTTGATCTTGGCTCGTTCAAGCATGGGCCGAACCGGGGTATTGAGGGCCATCATTACTTTTATTACATCACATCTCTTTATCATGCGTATGCCCAAGATAGACTGGTACGACCAGTTCGTTGACCTTGGTCATGCCCCGGATAGGTCCGAGCTTGTCGTTCTTTTTTACTTCGAACCGCCTGCGGGTATGTCCGTCAAGGAAACAGCGGGAAGGATAGCTTCCGAAAGCTCCACCGGCACATGGACGACCCTTTCCAGGATGCCTACGAGGATGAAAAGGCTCCAGGCCACAGCGTTCGAGATCGACGGTAACCTTCTCAAGGTGTCATATCCCCTGGACCTCTGGGAGAGAGGAAATGTATGCCAGCTCCTTTCAGGTATAGCAGGGAACATCTTTGGAATGAAGGGTGTCGAGAACCTTAGATTGATCGATGCGAAGCTGCCTGGCAAATACATATCCTCCTTCAAGGGGCCCAACTATTCCATGAAAGGTATCCGAAGGAAGATGAAGGTCCAAAAACGGCCTCTGACGGGTGCTGTTCCAAAGCCCAAGATAGGTTTCTCGGCGCTGGAACATGCAAAGGTGGGTTACGAGACCTGGATGGGAGGATTCGATTTCGTCAAGGATGATGAGAACCTTTCATCATTGCCATTCAACAGTTTCGACAGAAGGGTCAGGCTCCTGGCCAGATACCGCGACAGGGCGGAGGCGAGAACGGGAGACATCAAGGACGCCTACGTTAACATCACCGCCGAGGTGGAGGAGATGAAGCGAAGGGCAGATCACCTTCACGAGAACGGGTTCAGGTTCGTCATGGTCGACGTGGTCATAGTCGGGTATGCGGGGGTCCAGACCATTCGCGAGCATACAAGGGACCTTGGGATGGCCATACACGCCCACAGGGCCATGCATGCTGCCTTCGACAGGAACCCCCGCCACGGGATGACGATGCAGTTCGTGGCCAAGATGATGAGGCTGATAGGTGTGAACCAGATACACTCCGGGACCGCGGTCGGAAAACTGGTTGGGGACAAAGAGGAGGTCCTTGCGATCGCGGATGTCCTCCGGGAGAGGGTGACACGGGAGAGGAAAGGGATCCTTCTCGAGCAGGACTGGGGATCAATAAAGACCGCTTTCCCTGTTGCTTCCGGAGGGCTGCATCCCGGTCTCGTCCCGGATGTCATGGACATTTACGGCAACGAGATGGTCCTGCTGGTGAGCGGAGGCATCCACGGGCACCCGAAGGGAACACGTGCGGGAGCCAGAGCGGCAATGCAGGCTATCGAGGCCCAGATGGAAGGGGTGACGCTCGAGGAGAAGGCCCGGTCGTCGACGGAACTTGCACAGGCACTTGAAAAATGGGGCCATCACAGACCGAAATGAATCATATGAAACGGTCCATGCGGGTCACAAGATCACCGAATACCTTCAGGGCTTCCGTGATGGGATCCACGGTCCGCAGGTCTACCCCGGCTTCCGCCAGGAGATCGACGGGCGGCTTCGAGCATCCTGACCCCAGGAGCGAGAGATATCGTTCAAGCTGTGAAGCATCCCCTTCCAGTATCCTGGTCGCTATTGCATTGGCAGCACAGAAGCTCGTGGCATATTTGTACACATAGAAATCGTAGTAAAAATGCGGGATCCTTGCCCATTCAAGTTCGATCGGACTGTCGATGACCATTTCCGGTCCGAAGTATTCCCCGTTGAGCTTCCCGTATTGTTCGCAGAGAAGGTCCGGCGTTAGTGGAACGCCTTCCTCGACGATCGCCTGCACCCACTTTTCGAACTCGGCGAACATGGTCTGTCTGAAGACGGTCCCCTTGAAGCTCTCCAGGTAATGGTTGACCAGGTATGCCTGTTCCTCTTCCGACCTCCAGATGTCCATGAGATGATGAAGGAGCATTATCTCGTTCACTGTGGACGCGACCTCTGCCACGAAGATCCTGTAATCCGCGGTGATGTGAGGTTGATGTCTGTTCGATAGGTATGAGTGAACGGAGTGCCCCATCTCGTGGGCGAGCGTGAACACTTCCCTGATGTTCCCGTCGTAGTTCATGAGGATATACGGCGGCGAGTCGTAACATCCGGAAGAATAGGCGCCGGACCTTTTTCCACGGCTCTCCAGGACATCTATCCAGCGCGATGAGAGTCCCTCTCTGACGATGCTCAGAACATCCTCACCCAGGGGGCAGAGGGCGTTGAGGACGAGCTCCTTTGCCTCTTCGAACGGCACCTTCCTCTCGAATTCCCTGACCAGCGGTACATAGACATCGTACATGTGGATATCATCGGTCCCGAGCGCCCTTTTCCTGAGTTCCACATACCTGTGGAAGTCCGGGAGGGCCCCATGAACGGCATCTATCAGCGAGTTGTAGAGCTCCACGGTCACCTCGTCGCTGTCCAGCGATGCCTCCAGGGCGGACCTGTAATTGCGAGCCCTTGTATGGAACGCTCGATTCTTGAGCTCTCCCTCGAGGGTCGTTGTGAATGTGTTCCTGAAGGATCGGTATGGAGAGTAATAACCTTCCATCGCTCTTTTCCTGACCTCTCTGTCAGGGTCCAGCATGAGGCTCACGAACCGGCCGTGGGATATCTCGACAACGTTCCCTTCGCCATCGGTGACGCTCGGGAACCTGAGGTCCGCATCGTTGAGCATCTTATAGGTCTTGGAGGAAGCTTCCAGGACATCTTCTGCCATGGCCAGAAGCCTTTCTTCTTTCTCCGACAGGAAATGCTCCCTTGTACGTATGATGGACCGGAGGGGGACCCGGGCGAATTCCAGTTCCGGGTCTTTCAAGAGGCTTTCGATACGGTCCTCGGGTAATGCCAGGATCTCTGGCACGAAGAAGGCGGTTTCCGTTTCTATCTTCACCATCAGATTGATGACACGATCGTGGATCGATCGGTATACCGCTTCGTTCAGGTCCTCGTCGTGTTTCAGATGCGCCCAGGTGTACAACCTCTCGAGCTTCCTTGACAGCTCGTCCGAGAGTCGGATATACTCCGCGATCACCTTGTTGGATCCGGAAAGCTTGCCTTTGAAGGAACCTAGATGAGGATACACCTCTCCTATCTCTCGAAATTCCTTTTCCCAGGGATCCGTCCCATTGTACAACGGTGACAGGTCCCATTTGAAATTCTCATCGATTTCGTCCCTGGACGGGACCTCCCTTGTCTGTGTCATCTTTGCATCTCCCTGTCCCGTAAAACCATCTTAACGTGATCGATATCGGCCTCTTTGAACACCCCGTTGCAGGTAGTGAAACCGCATTTCTCGTAGAAACCTGCCACAGCCGTCTGTGAGTGAAGGTAAACCGTCTCCGGCTCCAGTGGAAGCACCTCTTCAAGCATCCGGTCCATGATGGATCTGCCATAACCTTTCCCCCTCTCCTCTTTCAATAGTGCAACCCTCTCCAGTTTCACAGAGTTACCGACCCTGCGGTATCTTGCACACCCTATCGGTGTGCTGTTCCTGGTCAGGATGTAATGAACGGAATCGGATTCGTGATCGTCGTACTCGAGCTCGGGGGTAACGTTCTGCTCCTCGATGAAGACCTTTCTCCTTATTTCCATCTCCGCCCACGATCTCTCCGGTGTCGTGACCTTCTCGAGGCGAAGGTGCTCGTGTCCCGTCATTATCCGTTGGCCCCGGGACCGGAACCACCCTCTCGGATAATTCATTATCGGCCCCTCCGCCCGATCATGGATCATATTCCAAGAATTGTAAAAAGGTGTGGACCCCGCTGACCCGTTGCGGGGCCCTGTTCGTCTCCTCTTCAGGACCAATGGATAGAACCGATCGGTCCTGTCCTCAAGGCCTCCGATCCATTGATCACGCATTCAAATGAAGAGCGTCATTCCCTCATTATCTCGAACGCAAGTCTCGATATCCATGAGTCCTTCCTGATGTGGTGGGCCACTATCTTTGTCCACAGAAAGAATTCGTTCTCCTTGACCATTCGAAGGAAATCCTCGACCGTGGACGTTCCAAGATGTATGCCGCATACTCCGCAAACCGGGATCTCCTTCGGACCATCCAGTTTCATGGTGGAGACCTCCACAGACCCGATATTATCGGTGGATCCGCAGAGCGCACACTCGGAAGGCGGGAATTTCTGGAGATTGGCGCGCTCCCTGCTCATCCTTTCGATCTCCTGAAGGTATTCCTCCGCAGGGATGTCGATGGTCGCTCTCAAGTTCACATCACCTCTATCAAAGGACAGTGTCCAACAACCACAATTGGGGGTCCTGTCCGTACTCCATCACTATCTCTTTCTCCTTCAGGAAAGCCTCGACGAACGAGACCATTCCATCGTTGTTCAAGTCTGCATCGGGGTCCGATAGGCTCCGTGTGATATTGAACCGGTCGATCATGTGTTCCTCATCCTCCCGCATCGAGCTCATGATCACCCTGTTGGTTCCTGCGAGCTGCTGTCCAAAGGTTCCCGAATGGTTTCCCAGAGTGATGTAATTGAGGGATCGATAGTCAGTCTGGTCGATCCATCCGATGATCTCTTGGCATGAGACCTTACCGTCGGCGAACCGGTAGAAGCTTTCCGAATATACCGAGTGAGCATTATCGCTGATGTAAATGTTCACCACGGTCTTTTGTTTGGACCCGTCGATCAACCTCTGGAACGCTTCAATGACGTTTGCGACGCCCACCATGTCGTCCCTGCAGTAAACGTCCTCAGAGGTCAGGAAAGTGATATCCTCGCTGCGGTATCCGTTGCGCTCCAGATATTCGTGGAAGGCCACGGCCTTGACGAGCTCGTCCTGGCTCGTTCCCATGTAATCCGATACGATTATCAGCGCTTTGTATTCCTCGCTATCAGCATTTGCCGGAAACGAGAAAAGCAATGCTACCAGGGAGAAGGTCGCACATAGGAGGCCTATCGTGAGAGCGGAACTTCGGGTCATGAACGATGATTTTCCGATCATCCTATATAAACCAAATCGTATTTTGGACCTCTGCGGAGGGGGGTGTATTTATGCTTTTCGGCCTCCCGCTTGAAAACCAGAAACCTCTCCTCCCGGTGGTACTCGGAGAGTAAAGGGAATGTGATGAAACATGATCGGTTGAAAAGATCGATGGCCAGGTCCAGGTCGCCCTCCGCAAGGTGTATCAATGAAACGTTGTATTCCAGGACGGAGATGCTTTCCAGATTGTTCAGGAAGAGGTATGTCTTTTTGGCATTCTCGAGAAATCTTCTTGCCCCTTCCAGGTCACCTTTGATCCTCATGATGCTTGCAAGGTTCGTCGTCGCATTTGCCTCGTTATATCTGCTTTTGCATCGAGAAGCGAACCTCTTGGCCTTTTTCCAGTATCTTTCCGCCTCATCGTACATTTCCATGTTGAACATCAGAATGCCGTAATTGTTGTATGCGATGGAGAGGAAGATCTGATATCTGTAGTATCGGAAAGTGCCGATCGCCTTTTCAAAGAGTTCTTTCGCCCTCTCGTGATCACCCACTATTCCCAGGAGATCGGCCTCCATCTGGTTCAGGAACGCATGCACGATCCTGTTCTCTGTCGTTCTCCTGGTCTCTTCGAGTGCTTTTTCCCATTCCTCCCGCAGGCCCATTTTCCCCAGTGTCCTGACCCTTCCGATATTGGCAACGAACCACAGCTCCTGGGGGAGACCCGGTTTCCGGATCACCGAATCATACAGGGACAGTGCCTCGTTGAAATTTCCTCTTACCACCTTCATATCGGCTTCAAGTAGAAGTACCTCGATGCTCTTTTTCTCTCTTGCTTCCGGATTCTTCAGCTCGTTCTCACCTACGCCGACCAGTGAGGCCTCGATGAAGCTGTGAACGAAGTTCGGCATCCCGGATGAACCCTGGAATATCTCTATCTTCTCGAAGAGATTGTAGATGGAGGTTTCCTTTTCCAGCACCTCGAACGTCTTCAGGGTATCCACGAGGTCGAATTCATCCTTCTCGAAATACAGTTTGAGCAGGAATGCCTTGAAGAAGGGGTTCCCTATCAGGTCAAGGACATCTACCAGTTTGATCGAAGACGGGACCCCGTGTCTTGGCGGAGTAAAGTAATGGCTGGAGATAAGGGAATGCAGGGCTTTTGCCTCCTCCATACCTTTTATGGTCATCTGAAAGTATTGCCTTCCCTCTTCCTTGATCTTGATGATCGCCCCTTCCTTCTTGAGGTCCGTCAACGATCTTCTGATCGTGAGAGCTGATAATCCCATGGACCTGGCCAATTCATCCCTCTCATCGTACATGATGCGGGAGCCAGGGAAAAGATCGATACCCATAAGTACATAATCATGGGTCTTCAATTGGCCCATGGTCTCATAGAATTCTGTTCGTAATTAAATGTTATCAATAGACTCCTGTTACGTGAAGTGGTGGAAGACCTCCATTCCAGCATGTTATGGAAATGGCATGTCCCGGGCATTCCGGATCCATGGTGGCCGATCCATCATCCCGCAAGCTCGTGAAGAAAGTTATCCGGTCCCGAAGTGCTGTAATGTGGAATATCAAAGGTTCCGAACCGCTTATAGTACGATTTATGGTTCAAATCCATCCCCTAACCTTAATGATAAATTGGTAGCGGGGAATAGATTTGAACTATTGGTCTTCGGGTTATGAGCCCGACGGGATATCCTGGCTACCCCACCCCGCTAAAGGTTTCGCAAGAGCACAGAAAGTGACCGGGAGCACCCCTGGACATTTGCTGGAAAGGAGCTGGTATTAATATACTTTTGGGAAAATCTCAATGAACGGTTCCCTAAATCATATTGTGCACAATTCGGAAGAGGTAGCGCCCTGATGCAGTTCGATAGGTTCGATACCTGTATAAATACCCGGGATGTTCAAGATATGTGGTTCCTTTAATGAGATCGAGTTGCTGTCAGATCATGTCCCTTATCCTTCTGCTCCTTGTATCATCAGGCACATTGATGACATCTGGTCAGGAAGAAGTGCCGGGAGGGGGCTCCACCACCACGAGGAACGGCTTGGACCGCGTATTCAATGCCACGGAGGACGAGCCCTTCGAGGCCATCATTGAAAAAGATATCATCTCCGGGGAGAACGTCACCTTCAGCTTCGTGGAGAAACCCTCCTGGCTCGAGATGGACAACGAAACAATGTTCGGAACCCCCGGAAACGATGAGGTCGGATGGACGAACTTCACCGTGAACATCACTTCGACGACGGAGGAATTCCTCATCAACATATCGATATATGTTCTCAATTCGCCCCCCACGATGGTCGAGGGGTCCATATCGCTCATAGCAAGGGAGGACCGGTATTACGAATCGAAGTTCGAACCGGGGGAAGAAGGGGAGAAATGGGAGGTCCGGATGCGGCAGAGCGGCCCCTGGAATACGACATGGCTCGAGTTGGACCAAGACGGTAAGGTCTTCGGGGCCCCTAAAAATATACATGTGGGGAACTGGACCGTCAACCTGACACTGGACGATATGAACGGGGGGCTCGCTTTCCTGGAATGGAACGTCACGGTCGTGAACGAGCCTCCGAACATCACTGTAAAGGAGTATGGTACAATCCAGGAGTGGAAGGAAAAGACGATAGACTTTGATTGCCGTTCCGAGGGTGATGGAGCGACCTATTATCAGTTGATAAGGGATGATTTCGGAGGTTCTTTGGACCCCGTTACGGGGGAGTTCACTTTTCTTCCAGGGCTTTCAGGTATGGGAAGCGGTACTCTGATCATTGAGTCCGTTGATTTCTTTGGTGGCTCTGACCGGGAATACATTGAATTGATGATCAACAATACACCACCGGAACTTACTTCGGAGCTGCCTGAGGTGTTCGTTGCAGGAGAAGAAGTGACCATTGACCTCGAATCCAAGGATGAGGCAGGCTATATCTGGTATGCGTTCGCTGGCCGTTCGATCATCTTTTCAGACGCGATAACCAACAACAAATTCCATTCAAATGGCATGTTGAGGGTCCTGCCCTGGAATATGGATGCGGGATTCTACTCATTCAGGATCTACCTGAGGGATACGTTCAACGAGGTCCGATACTACTATTGGAACTTTACTGTGATAGAGAACTCAACCTTCAAAGACCCTCAGATAGAAATGGAGCCATTATCCATATCGAAGAACTTGGTGAGGATCGGGGTCAATATTAACGCATACGGACAGATATTCTATCCTAACGAATTATACAATTATGTGAACATCCGGCATCCAGGATCTAAACAGGACCTTGCTTACTCCAACTTCAGTCCCTTCAACCAAACCTTCGTGGAGATACCGATATCTAACGTGACAGGTCTTGTGAACGTTTCCTTGCATCTTTATTTCGAAAACATGGGCGGTTCTTATAGAAGTATCATCAAGACTATTCAGATCGAGATCCCGACCTCCGGCCAAAATGGTGCCGCAAATGATCGTACCTTTCCCTGGTGGCCGGTAATACTTCCGATCTTGATGCTATTATTGGTTATCATTGGGGCTATTTTGCTTCTCATCGAAAAGACGTC
>JAFGJI010000131.1 GCA_016929175.1 Thermoplasmatota archaeon
CCCCCCCCGACAGTTCGAAATTCTCACCGGGGGCGGCCTTGAGGGTGATCCCCTTTCCTATCCGGAGACGCTCCCTGTAATCGCCCTGGTGCACGACTATGGTGGTCCCCTCGGTGGCGAGATCTATGGCAAGCTGAATGGAATCAACCGGCAGGTCGGGTCCCACATGGATCTCTTCCACCTTGATCTCGTAGTCGGCTCCGGTGTAGAGGGGGAATACCAGCGTGATCAGACCAAATAGTGCGATAAGTGAAATTGTCTGGACCCTTTTTTCAAGGAACATTGACATCTTCCCCCTTGTAATTTCAATAAATGATGCTGGTGTCTTATATACTTATCGAGAAGCTCCCCTATTGAAATCTGTAAATAACCCGATACCATTCCCTTTGACAATGGATGAAAGGACCAGGGCCATCACTATCGGAGCGGTTGCCCTTCTCTTCCTCACTGCCGTCGTTGTGGGTGTAATTTCATTCTCAATGAACGGAAAAGAGGGAGATGGTAATGATGGGGGGGAGCCCGAGATCAAGCTCACGGAAATGAACGTGACCGTTATCGATGTCTTCACCACGGACAGGGTAACGGGGCTCGTCACCCCGGTATTGTTCACCCAGAACTTTCTGGTCCTTGACCTGAAATTCGAAAATCCCCTTGATGAGAACATCACTTTCAAACCATTCGAGGTGGAGCTCGTCACCGACAGGGAGACGCACGGGACAAATCTCATGGACGAGTTCGTGGGGAGGGCTTTCGGAGCAAAGGTCAACATGACACCATTTTCCTCGATATCCGGATATCTCTACTATGCCATCTTCCCCGTGGAGAACGTTTACCGCATCCAGTATCTGGATACCGCCTTCAATATAACTTTTTCAAGGAACCTCTCGGGCTTCGATCAAGAACACAGACCCTGGATCACACCCCTCGAGTTCAGGATCACCGGATGCGGCAGGGATGAGAACGGATCGGGGAAGGAGCGGTTCCTCCACTTCTTCCTGGAGGTCACGAACCCCACGCAGAATTCCTCCCATTTCCAGATGTGGCTTCTGGATCTTGATTGCTGGAACGGTGTGAAACTCGACGGCCTCTTCATTCCCCAGCCGGAGGGTGATTACAAGTTCCTGCCCGGCTGGAACGTCACCTACAAGGTGTATTTCGACATCCCCCGGGGCTCCCCGGACAGGCCAAAGGTCCTCTACCAGGACGTCGAGGATGTATACCTCGATGTGGACGAACAGCTTTACCAGGGCCTTATCTGATACCTGGTTACCCTGCAGGGAGCATATCGGACCTTGTCCTTGGTGTTCCCTTCGAGATGTAGAAAGTGAAGAGCTCTATCCGGATACTGCCGTCGAATATACCGATCTCGAAGAGCACCAGTTTTCCACCTATCTGTATCCAGAACCCTATTGAGACACGCCAGGGTCTGTAACCCGAATCGGCGATCACCTGTATCCCTATCGGAAGTACAAGGGATATTCTCAGATCGATTATGGTGAAGGTGAAGAACCAGAAATCAAGTTTGATCCTGGCCCACATCTCACCCAGGGGATAGATATCGAATATCAGCTTGAAATACGGTTTGAATATCAATGTGGCCTCTATCATCAGGTACAGTCCCGCTCCGATGTCGAAACCTATCGCCCTGAGGGCCCCGAAGACAACATTGAAGAGCTCGGACACCCCGGGTGTCAAAGAACCGCTTCCTCCCGTTACTATGTCGAGGATGAAGGTCCCCGGATTGGACCATGCCTTGAGCCTGATCTTGATCTTCACCCCCAGCTCGTAGATCCCGAAGGAATTGACTGCAGGGTATCTCAAACCGCTTGAATGCTCCTCGTAAACGAATCCCAGCTGGACGCCAACGATGAAGGTGATGGATTCTATCCCGGGTCTATCGTTCATCTTCTTCCAGTTGTATTTGAGTCCGGAGGAATGGGTCTCGTTGACCTGTTTGCTGTTACCCTTTGATTCGTGGGTGTACTCGAGCCTGATCATCAGGTAGTAGGACTTCCCCACCTCGAGCTTTTCCGCATCGGTGTAGTTCTGGTGGACAACTTTCAGCTGGAGAGTGTCCCCGATGTTCAGTTTCGGAACCTCCAGACCAGGTATCGGTATGTCCGGGATCTTCGGTATGAAGCTCAGGTCAATGTTGAAACCGAGACCCAGTATGCACACCTCTATTGAGTTCCCTGCCTCCTTGACCTTTGGGTTTGCGCTTTCACCGTGATCGAAGACAGGAAGAGGGGTGACGAATATCTCGGGGTACATCCGCGCATGGTAGCCGTCCCTCTGCTGGCTCACCCTGAAGGAATAATGGCCGCTTGCGAGCTCCACGTTCGTGGAGTTCTGCACCCACATTCCGCTCATTCCAATGAAGGCGAATGTAACCTCGAGCTCGGCCTTTCCGGTCTGGATCGTGCACTTGAGGACGACCTCCCTGTCCTCCGGCTCGAACGCCTCTATGGTGAGCCTCTGCGCCTTGGACTGCGGAATATCGACCTCGAACTCCGCCCAGTCCTCTGAATTGTTGAACTGGACGTAGGGCCTCGAGAACTCATCGTCGAAACCTGCGGAAACACCAGAGGTGTAATTGTAAACGGATAGATCCTCGAGGGTAAGGGTGTCCTTTATCCGGAGGTCCGATGTGCTCTCGGTGATGGTGATGTCCACAACATCATTCGTGTAGCCGTGCTCCACATCGATGAGCTTCCTCCCTTTCTTCTGTATTATGAAGGTCTCGGTGGTCCTCACCACCGAAATCCGCAGGTTCTTTCCTCCACCGAGCCCGGCCGTTCTTATCCAGATGGTATCCTTGGGATAGTGATACAGCGTGAAAGAGTAGCACTGGTCCGTCTTCGGAATGTCGAAGGAGCCCTTCTGGTCGCCAACCTCGTAGAACAGCTCGGCCGAGACATAATGGTCGCCCTCCTTCATGAGGTATGCCGTTATCTGCGTCTCGGCCAGGATCGAGAAGCTCGAGTACTCGAAATCAACGGGTTTTGTCCTCATCTCCATGTTCTCGAGCCTTCCAGTGTCCTCGAAGGGGATCACTTCCACCCTGTCCTGCTTCAGGTAGCAGTTGGCATACCAGTATGTTCTGAAGCTCAAAGCCTGGTTCCTTCTCCCCTTGCTGCTGAACTCCACGTTGAAGAACTGGAAAGAGTTGGGATTGGCGAAGTCGTGCCTGTATATGTTCCGGTATCCTACGATCTCATCCCCGAACCATACGGAGACATTTGCCACGAGATCGTTGTATCCAGTGTTGTCGTTTATCATCAGATGGAACTGGGAAATATGGTCCCCGTCCTCGAGGTCTGTTGAGTTCATGCTACGGCACAGGTAACCGGGGACCGGAGGGCGCTGGGGCTCGATGGACCATCCGTTGCTTTCTTTCACGGCATCCTTCATATGCTCCATGTCATCTGCGAAAAATATGATCTTTTCCGACTCTTTTACCCTCGCGTTGATGATGCTCGTCTTGTAAAGGACGCTTTCGGCGTCGTACATGGCCACAAGGACCTTGTAATCTCCGAAGGGAATGTCCGTCACCAGGTTCTCCCTGATCTGGTCCTCCACGGCCTTCGCAGGGTCCCATTCGAGCTCCACAACGGTGCTCTTGTGTGATGCCACCATTACCCTCTCCTCGAGGGCAACGTCGAATACACCTCCCGAGGGTGATAGTATCGACATCTCGACGTTCATGTAGGTCGGGAGGGCCCCGTGGTTGAGGAGCCTCACAGGGACCTTGAGGGTCCCGTTGTGGGAGATCTCGGTGGAATGATCGAGGATCTCGAGCTCGACATCGTCGATGAGGTTCACAACAAGGTCGAGGGATTCATCAAGGTCATCACCCCAGATATCAAGCGTCATGCTATCGCTCTCTCTCTCCACCGATAGCACCATCCTGTAGGTCCCCTTGGGATAAGTGGATTTCTTGGGCTGGAAAAGGAGATGCACCTCTGCTTCCCTGCCCGGGAGCACCGTGACGTTCTTGGAATGGGCGAGATACTCCCTTCCGAAGGGATCGGTCACTGTAAGGTTGACAAAATATGTCTCGATGTCGTCCGATGGGTTCACCACATGGGTAGCGACGATTATGTCCTCCCCCTTGTAATGCTCATGGTTCAGAATGTTCAGCAGATAGTCGTTGGGGGACCTGAGCATGGAGAGCGCCAGTGTGATATCGGCGGAAAAATAGGTGGAGAAAGCGAAAGCCCCTTCACCGAACTTCACCGCTCCGGCGGGGATGAGGTCCTTCTGCATATCGTAATAAAGGGAGATGATCGCCCCTTCCCTTGAAGCGGAGCAGGCGAGATCGTATTCGAATTTCTCCGGAAGGTCCAGTGATACGAACTCGTCGTCAAGGGACACTCCCTGAGGCGTCCTCTGGGCATCGGTGCCGGAGTTGAGGAACTCGCCCGGGGTATGTGTCAGCGGAGCAAGGAGCTGCTTGAAGAGCGTTTCTCCGTAGAAGATGGGAAGCACTTCCTTGATCCCGATGTATCCCATTGGATAACCCGACGGGTTGACCCAAACCGAGTTGGAGCTGGAGATCCAGGTGGATATCTGCGCGAGCCAGAGCTGGTACTCGATGTTGTGGTTCGTGTTGTCCACGCCCTTGGAGAGAATGAGCTCGTCGATCATTCCGGTGAATTTCCGGGAGCCGGGATAACCGGCAATGTAGATCGGGGACTGGTCGTAGACCACATTCGTATCGGCTTCGATCACGCCGACCTCCTGCCCGTCTATCTGCAGCGCCATCGTGGAGCCGTCATAAAGCGCGCAGACCTTGTGCCATTCTCCCGGGGTGAGAGCGGAAAGCCCCACCTCACCGTACTCCAGTTCGAAGAACCTGTCACCGTTCCCGATCGAGTATCTGATGATGTTGCTGTTCGCACCGTCACCCTCGATCTCCATGCGGAATCCTGTGAAATTGTCCTCGAGTCCCCTTGAAACGAGCGTCCATATCTCGTTATCCTCCGGATTGCGGTCGATGCGAACAAGGAATTCGAGGGTGAACTCCTGGAGTTCCTGCTTCCTGTTACCCCTCACCTCGAGCCATTTGTCCCCCTGGAACCTGTAGGATGTGAGGAACTGGGGCTTGTAGACATCATCCCCGGTATAAAGGGAGCCGTGAATGCTGCCTTCTCTATTGTAATAGCTCTTTACTGTCAGCGCCGGCTCCTCGAGGGAGAGGTCCCATGTATCGCTGTCAAGGGTGTCAGACGCGCCCTCTATGTAGTATTCCAGGGACCCCACTATCGCTTCCAGGGGTTTGGCCTTCCATGCCAGAGAACCGTTGTTGTCGTTGTTGGCAAGGAGAAGGCTGTCAATGCTCCTGACATCCATTGAGCTTTCAACGCTCATGGCGGAATTGAAGCTGTCAACTGTGTTACCGAAACGGTCTATCAGGTCCATGTTGACAGCGTTCCCCGGAACCGTCCTGTCGATGGAAACCGCGAGCGTGATCCACTCCCCGATATTGAAGCCCTCATCGTAGGGCATGGCAAAGAAAGCGCTCTTCCATCCGGTGGAATGCTGAAGCGCGATCTCGATCTCCACCTCCCCGTTCTCTTCCCTATCGTTCCAGAGCCTCATGGAAAAGAAGGTCTCGTTGAGGGTGTCAACGTCCCAGAAGGAGGCCATCTGGGCGTAATCGTTCTTGCCCGGGAGGTCCATTATCTTGAGGTTCAAGGTGATGTCCAGACCCTGGGCCATCTGGGCCGGGGAGGGGTCTATTTCAACGGGAAGGTCGGCCAGTCCGTTGATGAAGAACGGGAGATACCTGGACTGGACCGAACCCCTCGGGCCCTGGTTCTGGACCCAGAAAGCGTTGTTCGGCTTCCTTGATTTGGGGAAATCCTCTATGAAGTTCCCCACCGATGAGCTGTCTTCCGGCTTGTCGTTGTACTCATTGAAATGCATCAAAAGGACCGTGTCCTTGCCGCCCTGGTATTCATCGATATACTTCTCCGGGAGCGGCAGCAGCGATCCATGGGTGTTGATGAGGGCATAGTCCTCCGCATCGCTTTCCATGAGCTCCATGAACTCGGAAAGGTCCGTTATATCCTTCCAGGTGTAGGAGATCGCATATTCCTCTGCAACGTCCCTGAGCTTCCGCTTGATGACATCAAGCTGGGCATCGGTGACCTCCCTCTGGATGTCGTCTATCTTCAGGGCCGCGAAATTGATGTGCCCTCCCGGTCTGACCCTGTCGGTGGGAAGCACCTCGACATCCTTTATCCGTCTGTAGGATACCAGAAACGCCGTGGAATACATCTCCACGGGTTCGTCCCCGAACCTGAATATCAGCTGGTCCTGATGGTAGATGCCTGCCACAAGTACATGTCTTCCCTCCTCGAAACCCAGGTCTTTCGGGACCTCGAAGACGAGCTGCCCTGAAACGTTCTTTGCCTCGAGGTTGACGGGAGTGTTGGCAATCGGATATTCGTTCCCGAGGGAGTCGTAGCAAACGACCCTGACCCTTACGGGTACATCTCTCTCCAGGTCGTTCACGATGACGAAGGACCCGTTGATGAGGTCGTTCTCCTTGTCGAGGAGCAGCGCCTTCTTGTCCATACGGAAGTTCATTATGAAGATCTTCGGGTCGAGGTATCTTGCCCCGAGTGCGATGGTGTCGGAATTGTACCTGTCCACCTGTATCATCTTACCGGTCTCGAGGGGGAATCTCTGTGAATACTTGTACACCTGGGAAGCGTTCACTCCGGCGTTCGCGATGCATCCGATCTTGACCTCGAGCTTCTCGTCAGGGGTGAAGAGATGCCTCGTTGAGAAATCCACCTGACAGGTGTCGATGTACTCCTTGTTGTCGAAGGCAAGGAGATATTCCTTCATCTCCCCGGATATCATGACCCGACCCCTTCCTATCACCTTGTTGGTCCCGAGGTCCATGATGGAGACATCTATCGGCACCTGTCCCGGGTTCGGGTTCATGGCATTGAAGTAGATGCCGTCAATGACCCGGCCCCCTGTCTCGAAGACCTGGGACACGACCGTGAACCGGGATGTGAGGTCTAAAGATTCGGTCTCGTACCTTGTCTCTACGGTCATGGCGGAGGTGACATCCAGCGGTTCGGTTATGTTGATCCTGCTCTTGGCGAAGTCGCCTATGGCCTCATCTATCAGCTTTGTCTCCTCCGTTTCCTGGGCGTTCGAGATCAACGGAGCGAATGCTGTAACGAGAAGAAGCATCACGAAGAATATTGCCATCTCTTCGCTCAGGTCCCCCTCCTTCATCGAGCCGACCCTCTTCACGATGAAGATGGCCCCGATGAGTATTATGACGAGTATCACACTTATCAGGACGATTATCAGGAAGGCGCTCCCTTCCTTGTCCACGGTGTCATCATCGGTTGCATCATCATCTGTCGTGTCATCGTCGGTTGTATCATCATCTGTCGTGTCATCATCTGTCGTGTCATCGTCCGAGGGCACATCGCTCCCATCGGTGGGGTTCGTTCCGGAGATGAACTCCTGCAGATTGGTCCACCCGTCCTGGTCAAGGTCGCCAGCAGCGTCGGCTGGATCTGTCTTGTTGAGCCCGTACAGGTCCTCCCAGTCATCTGGCATCCCGTCCCCGTCGGTATCGAATACATCATCATCATCCGCGATA
>JAFGJI010000132.1 GCA_016929175.1 Thermoplasmatota archaeon
CCCTCCTGACCTTGCCTTGTACCTTATGGGTGCCAGTGCGGTCCCCCAGTCGATCGATGCAAGAGCGCCAGCGTTGCAGTGCGTCAGGACCCTGGCCCCGTCCGAGATCAACCTTGCCCCGGTCTTTCCTATCCTCCGACAGGCTTCTATGGTCCTTTCGTAGATGTTCCTGGCAGCCTCCCCCGCTCCGTCCTTTCCTCTCTCGGTAAAGGCAAGCGCAACCTCGTCCAGGCAGTTACGGAGATCGACCGCGGTCGGCCTGGACCCTAATAGGGTATGGTAAGTTCCCTCCAGGGGTTCGCCCCGGGAAAGGGCAAGGGAAAGGGAATACGCCCCGAAGGAGCCTATGGCAGGGGCGCCCCGTATCGCCAGGGTCCTGATGGCCTCCAGCTGCTCCTCCACGGTTCCCGCATCTCTCAGAACCACTTTCTCCGGGAGCTTCCGCTGGTCCAGGAACCTTATCACCCCTTCCTCCACCCAGAAACAGCCTTTATCGTAAAGCACATCGCTTATCCGGAACCTTATGGGATCACCTCATGGGCCTTGCGCCCAGGGGCGGCGCCTGGTAAGGTCTGTTGGGTGGAGCCCCTCCCACTGGCCTCTGGGGTCCGGGTGGTGCTGCATTAGGCCTGTTGCGCTGCCTGTTCTTGTACACCACGGCCGCAAAAAGTCCGATAAGGATGAGCAGTCCGATGATCGGGATCACAATGTACGCTATCGTCTCGAGGTCGGTCCCCGATGTGGAGCTATCCTTCTCGACGACCTCGATAACGATGGTCTGCTCGGCAACCCCTCCGCTGGGGTCGCTTACAGTGATACGGATGGAACGATTGCCTGTCGGGACAAGCTCCGGAACCTTGAACGCACCTGTATATACACCGTCCCCGCCGGTCTCGTCGGGGCCAGCCCCGTCGTCCAGAAGAGTGATGTCGGAGATGAGGAAGGAGGACAGATCGACCTCCACGACGAGAGGCTCGTTCTCCGCATCGGATGCGTTCACTTTGAGGATGACCTCTTCACCTGCACTGACCTCGTATTTGGACACGAACAGATCATCTATTATCGGAGGAGAATTTGCTTTTTCAACCGTGAGGGAGAAAGACTCCGACGCTGTGAGCCCCGTCAGGTCCCTGGCAGTGACCTCGATCTTCCCCTTCAATCCGGGAGTGACGGTTTCGTCCACCGTGAATTCAAGGGACCATACGTTACCCCCCTCGTAGGTCATCGTGGCTTCGGACCTTCCCTTCAGTGGTGTCAGGTCCACCCAGACCTCATGTACATCATCGTTATCGTCCTCCACCGTGGCGATGACCTGGGCCTTCTGCTTTCCGTCGTTCACGACCGTATCGGGGTCCACCATGATGTCGGTTATCATGGGCGGCACGGGTGGAAGAATGACCTCCACCCAGACCCCTTCCTTCGTTTCGTGCCCGGTCTCGTCAAAGGCCATGATCTGGACCTGGTACATGTCCAGAGGTGTCAACGGGTCGACCATGAAAGCGAAGCTGTAGTTATCGTCATTTCCGAAGAGGTCCCCATATTCCCCCTCATCGTTCATTTCCTGGCGGTTGTCACCTCCAAGGGATGAAAGGTCGGCCGTGACCCTTTCAATATCATTCTCCGCATCCTCGATGATGGCCCATATCGTGGCTGTGGTGAAGCCGTCATTGGGGACCTTCGGAGGATCGACCCCGGCTCCAATGAACTCGGGCGACTCCGTGAACTCCGATAGCGGATCGACCCTGAGTGTGACATTTGCATAGGCCTCGGCACCCTTCGAATCCCTTACGGTGATCTTGAAGGTCCACTCGCCTATGGGGGCTTCACGTGTCAGCGTGTAGCTGTAGATCCCATCCTCTTCGACCTTGTCCCCTCCATTACTCCCATCGTCATACATCCTCTGGTCGACACTGCCGCCGATGGGCGACATGTCGATGGTGATCCTGTAAAGGTTACCATCCTCGTCGGTGGGCAAACATGTGAAGAGGGGCTGTCTGGACCCGTCGTCAGGTATGTTGTCAGGGTCCACGCCTGCGCTTGTTATCTGCGGGGGGTGATTGAGGAACCCGAAGGCCTCCACCTCTAGACTGGCGCTCGCACCTATTCGGTCCCTGTGGGCCGGATCGGAGACCACCACGGCTCCCGTGGCATTTATGTAGAATCGGTAATCCTGTCCCGAGTATGTCCTGTCGGGTGCCCTGACCTTCCATGTGACAACCTGGTAGGACCCCGGGTAGGACAACTGGAGGTCGATGGTCTGCTCACCTTCTGCCATGGAAAAGTCACCGGGCAGCTTCAGGAAAGCGGACGGGTTCTGGACCTCGACACCTCCCATCACAGGAGGGGACTGGTAGGTGATGTTTGCGGATATCTCGAACTCGGTCCCCGCCTCCACATTCTTGGGAGCCGAGATCTTGCTGATATCCCATGGGGCAGCGGTCATGCCGATCCGGTGGGTCCCGATCCCACCGCTATCAACCTCGAATACGTTCCAGAGCCGATCGAGATCGTCCCTCAACAGATAGACATTGGCACCGCCTCTTGCTCCATCGCCTGGAGCGAGCGGGTCGTGAAGCTTGAACTGGCCTCCAGCGAATTCGGAATCGTAACCGACCACGAGCCTCCATACCTTCTCGAGAGCGGCAAGGTCTTCCGGGGTAACGGACGGTTCAGGGACCTCGGGATCGGACGGGTCCGGAGGTTCGGGGGAAGGGGGGGTCAGCTCCGGTGGAAGATCCTTGTACATATACAACATCACGATCTGGTTGTTCGACAGGGCTTCGTAGATATCGGTGAACCTGTTGTCGACCCTGGGGCTGTTATCGTTCCAATCGTAGGAGAAACCGCCGTATCCGAGCGCCCTCTCCCTGTAACCCCTTAGATTGCCCCTGGCCCAGCTCTGGTCCGAGAAGTGGGCAGCCCTGATGAGCTCATCCAGAACGGCAACACTGTCATCCAGTCTGCTCTTTGAAACGTTCCTGATGTCCTGCTGGGATACGGAAGGACCCCAGTAATCGAATACCATCTGAAGGCATGCCTCGCCGGTAAGCTCTGGTGAAGCGGCAGCATGATAAGGTACCGCTTTGGAGAGGTCCCTTCTCGTGGTGTAAGCGCTCACTCCCGGGTCCTGCATTGTCATGATGGCCAGGGAGGAGATGACGAGTACCGATATCGCTCCAAGGACCGCCAGGGACAAATGATGCCTATTTCCATTCGGTTTCATCTGCTCACCCCGAAAAGGGAATACGTTGTATAGCACCAGCTAACCACCCCGGTGATTATTGGCGGGCATTATAACGTTTGTGGAAACTCCTTCTCATCCAGTGCCGATCAGCAAACTAGATACATGGGAAATGTAATCACATCCCCGAGATAG
>JAFGJI010000133.1 GCA_016929175.1 Thermoplasmatota archaeon
CCCGATCGATGAGATAAAGGAGGCAACGGACAACGCTTTCGAGAAAGGCCACGTTATAGGAGCTTTTGACAGGGGCTCCATGGTCGGGATCGCCGTAATGTCAAGATCGAACTGGAAGACCTTCTTCCCGCATTATCACCTATCTTACATTGCCACAAAGAAGGACCTTCGTGGAATGGGGATCGCGACCCAGCTGATCAAGAAGGCCATCGAACTCTCCAACGGCTCTCTTTCTCTCCACGTTGAGACCGACAATACCAGGGCTATCAAACTATACGAGAAGATGGGGCTGAAGCGCAAGTATTACAGAATGCTGTACCAGCATCCTGAGAGGTGATGGCCTGAGCGGTACGACCGATGATCCCTTGAAACAGGATGTCATCGAGCTCACTAAGAAGCTTGCAAGAACACCGAGCACATCCGGCGACGGCAACGATATCTACGATCTTGTATACGACCTCCTGAAACAGGGTACCTCCGCCGAAACCTGGAAAGGGGAGAAAAGTCCGTATCTGGAGTACAGGGATTTTCGAAATATCTATGCCAGGGTCGGGTCCGGAAGAGGACCAAAGATCATGCTCAACTGTCATCTGGACACGGTTGACCCGGGCGACGGATGGTATCATCCTCCATTCTCCGCGTGGGAGGAGGAGGGGCGGATATACGGACTGGGGACTGCCGATATGAAGGGCGGTGCTGCCGCAGCGATCACCGCTTTCATGCAGATCTCAAGGATGGCCGATAACCTCAAGGGTGAGCTCCTCCTGAGCTGTGTATTCGGTGAAGAGGCACCGTTCTCACTTGGAACGGACATCCTCCTGAGAGAGATCGACATCTCGAATTACGATCTCGTGATAATACCGGAGCCTTCCCCCCTCCTGGCGATCAACGACCACTGCGTGGTCCACCGGAAGGTGCACAGATCGAAGTTCCCGGTGGTGATAATCGGAGCGGAGGGAAGGGTCCTGTTCGAGGTGGAGTTCATCGGGAAAGCTTCACACGCCTCCCATCCATCACAGGGGATCAACGCTCTTCATGATGCCTCCAGATTGATAACGGAGATCACCCGCTTCGATCTTTTCTCACATATCAAGATGGGCAGGGGTCATTACGTTGTGCTGAACATTGAAGGAGGAAACCCCTCCTTCACCGTCCCGTCTTGCTGCAAGCTCCTCGTCAACCGGCAACTCACCCTGGGAGAGACCGAGGCCTCCGCGGTCCGGGAGCTCAGGGGCATAGCATCCTCGCTCCGGCTTCGGTCAAAGGTCCGGATCAAGAAGAGATACTCTCCTTCGCCCCTTCTGGAATACCGGCCATATCTATTCGAATCATCAAAGTATCTGGACCTTTTCGTGGACAGTGTCATGGGGCCTCCTTCGAAGGACCGGGACGGACGCTGCCTGTTCACAACCAGCTCTGTTGGGGATTTCAACCTCTTCGGAAACAGGGCAAAGATACCCACCGTGGTCTTTGGACCGGGGGGAGGGAACATACATTCCCCCAACGAGTTCGTCAACAAGGACGAACTGCAGAAGGTTACGGCCAAACTCATCGATTTCCTGATGGAGGTATACGAACTTGGGTGAATATCCGCGATTGCTGATGGATGAAAAGAAGATAGAGGAGAACACAAGGACCGTGGTCGAACTCGCAAAACGGCAGGGGATAGGTGTCACCGGGGTCACCAAGGCCACCTGCGGGGACCCTATGATCGCCAGGGCAATGATAAGGGGAGGGGTGACCTCCATAGGAGAATCCAGGGTCCGCAACATGGAGAGACTGAGAGCGGAAGGTATCGAGGCCGAGATGCTCCTGCTCAGGACCCCGATGGTTTCGGAGGTCCCCGAGGTGGTGGAAGCGGCCGATATCTCCCTGAACTCGGAGATGAGCGTTCTGGGTCTTCTCAACGCGGAAGCCGAAAAACGGGAGAAGGTCCACAAGGTGGTACCCATGGTGGAAATGGGGGACCTCCGGGAGGGTTTCCCCAGGGAAGAGATCCTGCGGGTAGTGGGGCCCATTGCGGAAATGAAGGGGCTGTCCCTTCATGGATTGGGTATGAACCTCGCTTGTTTTGGGGGAGTGGTTCCCACAAGCGAGAAGGTGAAAGAGTTCGAGGAGCTGGTGGAGGAGGTGGAGGGCCGGCTCGGAATGGAGCTCGAGATGGTCTCCTCCGGCAATTCCGCCAATATACCCCTTCTGACGGAGGGAACCGGTCACGGGCGTACGAACAACCTGAGGATAGGCGAAGGCATCCTCCTGGGTCTGGAGACCGTGAACAGGACAGCCATCCCAGGGACGCATCAGGACGCTTTCGTACTCGAGGCCGAGATAATAGAGAAGAAATCCAAACCGTCCAGGCCCCAAGGAAAGATCTCACAGAACGCTTTCGGTGAGGTCCCGAGCTTCGAGGACAGGGGACAAATGGTGCGGGGCATCGCCGCCGTTGGCAGGCAGGATGCCGTCCTGGAAGACCTTACCCCGATGGAAGAAGGCATAATGGTGCTGGGCGGCTCGTCCGACCATCTGCTTCTGGACATGAACGGCTCCGGCAAGAATGTGGGCGACCATGTGAGGTTCATACCCGCATACGGTGCCCTTGTACATCTCTGCACCTCCGAATATGTGAACAAGGTTCACATATGAGTCATTCCTACAGCAGGAATATCATGGCAACCCCGATCAGGGATACGACAGTACCTATGACAGATCTGTACGTGGGTCTCTCCTTGAAAACGAAATGTGAAATGGGAATCATCAGAAGCGGAGGTAGTGCCATCAATGTGCTGGCAATACCGATCGGAGCATGTTCGACGGCTATGAATGACGCCCATATTCCCAGGAAAGGCCCGAATACCGTCGCCAGACTGACCCACAGGATGAAACCTTTATCATTGAATGCATTGAAGGACCTCCTTCCTCTCCGAAGTACCATGGTCGCGATCCATATGGAGACCGCGCCCCACAGTATCCTGATGTAAGTGGCAGTTAGCGGGGGATTGTCGCTGACCATCCGTGACATGGCATCCTTTGCCAGGAGGATCTGGATGGCCTGTCCGAGCATACC
>JAFGJI010000134.1 GCA_016929175.1 Thermoplasmatota archaeon
AATATCAGTGGAAATACTCTCGATAATACCAGCATGGGCATCAGAGCGGGAAGGTTCAGTAACGTCACAATATCCGATAATATAATAATGAATGGGCTACAGAATGGCATATATTTGAATCAAGGCGGTAATGCTACAGTGTTCGGAAATACCATCACCAATCAAGGTCATGGATTGACCGTTCAAAAGATGGAGTACGTGGACATTAACAACAATTTGTTCCAAAATCTGAGTTCAGGATATACCATAAGGATTTTGGATTCAAACAATACACAGTTCAATGATAATCTATTGACTGAAAATAATCCACAATACTGGATTTTGGACGTTCAGAATTCCTGCAACAACACAATAAAGGGCAATTCCTTCTTGGACAATCCATCACTTTGCATAGCCTTGACCCAAAAAAGCAATGACAATATCATTATGAACAACTATTTATTGAACAACACCAACAACATCATGTTAGATTCATCTGATCGGAATATTCTCAGGAACAACACGATGATCAACGGTTCCTTTGCCATTACTCTCGGAAAGTCGGATCACTGTATAATTGAGAACAATACCATTACTGGTCAGGATACTGGTATTAGCATTTCTTCTTCGAACAATAATACGATAAAGAAAAATATCATCACAGATAATGAAGTGGGGATCCAGTTGAGATATCAAGATTCAAAATTCAATAATATAACCAATAACAGTGTTACATACAACACGGACAGAGGCATTTATCTTAATGATGTATCATGCACCAACTACGTTTCGAACAATGAGATATGTTACAATCAATACGGATTGTCGCTCAATAAAGCTGATAACAACGAGATATTCTCAAATGAGATATCTTTCAATTACTATGGAATACACTTTGTAGATTCGGATTACAACGAGATCTTCGATAACTCCGTTCATGATAACACCTATGGTATGTTCTATGACCCGTCCAATGGCAATAACATCGAAGATAATACTGTGAAAAATAATAAATATGGTATAATTATCGAAGAATCCGACAGCAACACAATAATCAACAACATAATCTCCGAAAACGAGATAGGAATACAAATAGAAGATTCCGATAACAACATATTGATAGACAATTCGATCTCGGAGAATGACTGCGGAATCCAGATAGATGAAGGAAGCACTAGCAACACGATACATCACAATTCATTCATAGATAACGAGGTCCAAGCACAAGATGAAGGTGACAGCACATGGGACGATGGTGAAGGAGAAGGGAATTACTGGAGCGACTATATAGGATCGGACGGTGACAATGATGGTGTTGGTGACAACCCATACCAGAGTCTCGATGAGAATCCTCTGATGATCCCCAATCAGAATGCTCCCCCGGTGGCAGACATTGGAGGACCCTACTACGGATACGAAGGATACGAGACGACATTCGATGCATCGGGCTCATTCGATGCGAATTCCGATCCTCTGAAATACAGATGGGACTTCAACGATGACGGGATCTGGGACACCGGTTGGTCAACGGACCCAACGTCGACTCACAAGTGGACATCTGATTATTCCGGGTATGTGGTTGTGGAAGTCAGCGACGGAACTCTATCTGATACGGACAGAACCAAGATACTATCCATGTCACCGTATCAATTGAAGGATGACGCTGCATCCGATCTTAAGGCTGCAAAGTCCGGTATCGGATCCATTGACAAGGAACTGGACAAGATCATCAACAACATCACCGCAAGTCTCGGCCAAAAGTACTGGGTCGATGATTCACATCTCGATCCTGACAACGGCTCATCGATATTCACTCAGGATAATGTACAGATCTCCAAGATGGAGGCATTAATAGTACAATATCAGAACGAGATCTTGCAATTGAAGAAGAAAATAGAACTCTACGAGATCAAAGGATCGGATACAACCGGCCTATGGTCTGAATTGAAGGCATTGGAGAAGGCAATATCTGCACTTGAATCGGCGATATCGAAACTGGTCAAATCAGACGAGTTAATCGTCCAGACCATTATCGATGAGAACGAGGGTCTCGAGGCTGGGAACTCAAAATATCAGAAGGTGGTCGATAACTATCTGCAAAAAGCAGACGAAGACATGGAAGATGCAAAAGATGACCTTGATGATGGAAAGATAAATCAGGCGCTATTACACTTCAAGAATGCCTGGGAATACATCCAAAAAGCACTGGAATGGGCAGACAAAGAATGACCATTTCCTTTGGACCCTGATAATGGAACACCTCGATCAAAACGATGAGTGAAAAGAGTGAAGGTAAAAAATGTAAAAAACCATAAATGAGAAAGAACCGGGAGGTTATTTTCTGTATAATGTTAAAAAAATGACGAATCCATAATTATACGTAATAATTATTCCTATAATGAAAATATTTATAATCCATTAGGACGATATACCTTCATATTTGAATAAATGGACCTGTTCAAATATTCAATATCTGTTAATGGATGGAGGAACAGATCATGAGTGTCCTAAGGTATTGTATGATAACAAGTCTGCTGGTAATCCTGCTGGCTCCATCTTTCGATCCATTTCTATACATCTACACCGAAGCATTGCCAGCGAGATCGCCATACAAGATATATGCAGATGGTACGTTCACAGCAGGGGCCCCGATAACCCGGAGTGGGTCGAACTATAGACTGACGGATGATATCACATCCGGCATCGAGATAGATTGTTCAAATATTGTATTTGATGGGAGCGGTTTTACATTATCCTCTGACAGCGGGGTCGGAATATACATCATTGGTATGAGGAACATAACCATTTCAAATCATACGATCAGGGACACCTCCGAATATGGGATCCAAATAGTGAACAGTCGCGAACTGACCATTATTGATAATCTCTTCGAATACAATTCCGGCTATTCACTTCATTTCAAGAACTGCATCAATAACTTTATCATACGGAATAATTTCAACAATAACACTCTGACAATGAGTATCCATTCCTCCTCCGAGAACAGCCGGGTGGATGGATGCATATTCAAAGATAATGGAGGAGGAATAGGTTTTGGAGTAGGGGCGAGAAATCTAACCCTCGTAAATTCCGTTGTGGAAAATACCACACAATACGGTTTTCATTCCGGGATCGGAAATGGTATCTTCATTGATAACTGCACATTCAGAAGGTCCCCCTATTTCCAATTCAACTGCCTTACAGATGCATCGAACATATTCATCAACAATACCCGTATTTTGGATGGTGTCATTGGAATGGCTCTCACGGATGTAAAAAATTGTACGATCGCGAAAACTACTTTCGGAAATAACGTGCAAGGCGCTGTCAGCATCCACAGGTCCAGTGATGTTATTGTTGATAACATCTCGATCATCGGAGGAAGTGGGGCGATCTCAATCAGTGATTCCTCGAACATAACTGTTTCAAGAAGCTCGGTCAGAAATAACAACCTCTCCATTGCGATCGGATGCAATCAAGTTAGGAATTTTACTTTTCGAGAAAACTCGCTGGAAAACAATAAAAACTTGTTGATACTGAAGGACACATCAGATGGCATTATTTCTCGAAATACTTTCAGGAATTCAAATTGTGGTATCTCTTCCCCGGAATGGAACACAGGATTGGAAGTATTTGAAAATGAATTCTACCAGTGCGAATCCGGAATATGGCTCACAAACATTGGGGAATCCCGTGTATATCACAACAATGAGTTCAACCCGAATGGAAGTGCATCTCTCGACCCCTCCTGCTCGTTCGATGACGGATACCCGAGCGGGGGCAACTACTGGGCATTCTATGATGAGGCCTCCGAAGGAGCTTTTGATGTGGATAACGACGGTATAGCTGATGTCCCCCTAGGGTTCGACAATGGAAAGATCTACGATAGATATCCATTGATACGACCTTTTGGAACCAACCCTCCCATTGCGAATTTCACGTACTTCATCGATAACAGCACGGTCACGTTCGATGCAGCGAACACATTCGACAGGGACGGCAGGATAGTGGAATATCTCTGGGATCTCGGAGACGGGAAGACCGACACGGGCCGATCCGTGGGACATCTTTACGATGAAGATGGGACCTACGACGTATCTTTGAAGGCCACCGATGATGACGGTTGCGTCGATCACTGCAATCTGACACAAATGATCATGATCGAGGACCGTCCCAGGCTGGTATCGGACCTCAGCGATATCTTTGGAACGACAGGGGACCCCTTCAAATTCAAGATCGAGGCCTGGGACAACTTCGGGGTGGAGGAGGTCTCGATCCAGTGGACCCACGGACTGGATAACGGGGCCCTCTTCCTTGAGAAGGATGGAGGCCTCTGGTCAGGTCAAATGGACCTTGGCGACAGGATTGATGATCTTGTTTACGTTGTTCATATTCAAGATGGGAACGGAATGTCCTTTACCTCCTCATCCAAGGAGATACCGGTCCTGGACAACGATCCACCGAGGTTTCTGGAGGATCACTCCGATCCGTATGGGGTGGTGGATGAACCTTTCAACCTAAGGGCATCGGTATCCGATAATATCCAGGTATCCGAACTCAATGTTGAATGCCGGTTGAACGGTCTTTTCATATCCAACTCTTCCATGATCTCTGGGCAGGATGGCAACTGGTCCTATGAATTGAATGGGATAAGGACACCCGGAAAACTGGAATATACCTTCCACATGCTGGACGCATCCGGTAATTACAACCGCTCATCTTCGATGGAAGCAATGATATACCTGAGCGACGGACCGATCTTCAACAGCATCGTGGTCACAGAGGACCCTTATACAGGAGGAACATGGGAGGTCCGGACAACTGTTACGGATAACTTCGGTATCGAAAAGGTCCTGCTTGAATACCGCTTCAACTCCGATAACACCAGGACCGAGAACATGTTCTTGAGGGGACTTGGAACCTGGAACATTTCCCTGGACATCCCTCTGGATGCTGTTTCGCTCAACTATCGTCTGATAGCAACGGATACGTCAGGAAATACGAACCAGACCGGGATGGCAATGACACCGGTCCTCGATATTGTTGACCCGGTGATAGCAGACCTGACCTCTTCAACTCCCGAAACGGGCGATCCTTTCAACATCCTCTGGAGCGCGTCCGACAACATCGGGGTATCCGAGGTGATGCTGGAATATTGGTTCGGAGATGGGGAACACCAAAACCTATCGGTCGGAGAACAAGACGGGGGGAATTTCTCAATTGAGGTACCAGACGATTCACTCTCACCACTGAACTACATTCTCTCGGTCTCGGACCTCTCCAATAGAACCCATGTTCTAACACTGACTACCATAAATATCGTCGACGACGAAGGGCCCACCATTGATGATCGCACCTCCGGGATACACCAGAGGGGAGAGGAACTGAGCTTTTATCTCAACATCACGGACAACGTCGGCATCAAAGCGGCATTTCTTGAATACAGATATTCTTCGGATAACGGGATGGAGATCATCACTCTCGAAGAAGGAAACCCATTTTCCATTACTCCTCCCTTTGGAAACCTTGACGATATTCGCTACAGGGTGACAGCGAGAGACACCTACGGGAACGAAAATACCACCAACGAGAAAACGGTAGTATTGACAGACAGGATCGAAGGGGATCACTTCCCGAACGATCCGGCAGCATCGCTTGATTCGGATTCGGATGGGTTCCCGGATGAGTGGAACCCGGGACTGGACCGGGAACATTCCACCACAGGTTTGAGACTGGATGCATTCCCGAACGATCCTGCGGCTTCCCTTGACACCGATGGAGACGGATACCCAGATGAATGGAACGCAGGTTTGTCTAAAAAGGATTCAACCACCGGTCTCTCTCTGGATGAATTCCCTGATAACCCTAAAGAATGGAGGGATTCGGATGGGGACGAAATAGGGGACAACTCCGACCGATTCCCGCATATGCACAATACTCTTGGTCTGATCATATTCATCATCATCATTGTGATAGTGATATTTTCAACAATAGCATTATTTGCCGTAATGTATGATAAAAAACGTTTTACAAGGTCGGTGGCCGAGTATAATGGATTGCTGAAGGAAATGGAAGAGAGAGGTATGGATGCATCCGGGGAAAGGCAAATGCTGGATGGACTTAAGGTCAGGACCGATATTGGTCCTGAGGTCGATGGAATAGAGGGGGTGGAGAATTGACCCCGGGATTCATCAGAACCAGATATCAAAAGGACTACGAGAAGGTCGAAGGATGGACGAAGGAAGCAGAGGCCTCCATAAAGGAGTTCGATGATCTGACCTCGATCCTTGATGAGCAGGAAAAAAAATGGGGTCAACTCCTGAAAAATGGATATTTCGGCAGACCGGTATACGGTTTTGACGAGCTCAGAGACCAGATCAAGAAAAAGGATTTCACGAAAGCAAGGACCAGGATGGAAGACCTCTCGAAGATGATAGATGCAGCTTATGCTCTACTTTCCCGACGGGATTACCTGAAAGACAGATTGCATACCCTACTTGATAATGTTTCCAGGGACCCGGAATTGGACAGATACGCAGATAAGGAACAGATCCAGATCATAAACGAAAAACTGAATTCCATTCAGCTCGAGGACGCCGAGAAAGGTATATCGGAACTCGGTACACGGATCGCAATAGGTAAAAGTGTGCAGCTCGAGAAGAAACAACTGAACTCGCGATTGGAAGACCTCAAGAAAAGATGGAGGGCCATCAACGAGAAGGGGATCGCGGACTACCCGTTCGTCCTTGAAAAACATATATCGGTCCTCCTGGACTCCGGTGACACCAAAGGCAGCAAATTGAATCTGGACCAGTTCGAAAAGGACCTTCTGGTTGAAGAGGAAAAAAGCGTGAAGATCGAGAACATTAAAAAGGCCTTTTTCACTCTCAATAACCAGAGGGACCAGTTGATACAGGTTGGATCGATCGATGAGAGATACACATACCAGGGTGACATCTACGAGGCCATAAAGAACAACAGGATCGGACCTGCCGAGGAACTGATAGAAAAGAACAGGACCATACTCAATGAGATCAAAAGATTGGGAGAGGAATTTGCCGAGCTCAAGGAAAGATGGAATGATGAAACTTCATCTAGAGGCAGGACCGACAGGTACAGGGACGAACCACTGATCCATGAAAGCCTGCAAAAAGGGGATATAAAATATGCTCAGGAGCTGATGGACAGGTTCGAGAAGAAAGTGATGGAGCTTGAAGCGGAAACCGCAACGAAGGGAACAAGTGACACGAAAGAGGTGTTCATCAGCTACGCAACAGAGGACAAGAACGTCGCCTTCGCTGTCTGTCATGCTCTGGAACAGAAGAAGATTCGGTGCTGGATAGCACCCAGGGACGTTCTACCTGGTGAGAACTATGGCAAAGCGATCATAGGTGCCATCAACACGAGTCAGATAATGGTCCTGATATTCTCTTCGAACTCGAACTATTCCCAGCAGGTTCTGAGAGAGGTCGAAAGGGCCGTAAGCAAGGGCATAGTCATTGTACCGCTCAGGATAGAAGAGGTGCTCCCGTCCGATGAGTTCGAATATTTCATAAGCTCGAGCCACTGGCTGGATGCCATCACGAAACCGTTCGAGGAGCATGTTAACAAATTGACGAATTCGGTGGTTTCACTGCTTGATATGATACACAAGAATGGGAAATGAAAATGTCGTCCCCTGATCACGTTCTTTGGCTACCTTCAAGGAATTTTTTACCATCTTCTGTATTTTGGTCCAATGATCCAAGTTTCCTGGAATCCTTCCAGGTCCTGTCCATGAATATCTTGTTCGCCTCCCCACCGCTTTCCTGGACGACCCCCACATCTGCGCCCATTGCCAGTGCCAGGCGGTATTCATACGAAGCGATCCTTCCTCCATGGATCCCTACGACCTTCACTTCCTCGGGATCCACGCCTGCAAGCACTATATCGACCCAGTATTGAAGGGGCTGCTGCAAACTGAAGCTGTCATCATCCGTCTTTCGGATCTCATTGTACCTGCTGTCGATCTCAATATCCTCCATGCTTGTACTTGGCACATATCCGATAGTGTGGACCCGCTCCTTGTAAAGTGATGATATCTCACCCACGAGTCCGCTGACACCTGATCTCGTTCCGCCAGAGATTATGGTTCCCGTGAAATCCTCGAACGAATGCAGAAGAAAATCACGATATCCCAACATCTTCTCTTCTATCTCGGCATCGCAGCCCCCTGCGACTATCACGATGGGCCTTTTGGGCATGAAACCTTCCGGTGAATGGTACTCCTTGATAAGTTTCGGGACCTTCTTTCCAGTGGATTTTACGAACAAACCAAGTGCAAGCAGTATCCGTGCCCACTGATAACCGGGAAGCTGGTCCTTGACCACTTCCAATCCTGCAAGCGATCTCAGGGAGGTTTCTATCTCCCAGGGACTCTTGCTGACCTGAACGGCCTTCGTGTAAAAGGACAGGCTCTCGTAAGGCATTTTCAGGAAAAGGTAGAATTTTCCGATATCGTAATAGGCCCATGGGAGGTTCATGCTCACGTCGATCTGGTCCAGGGACCTCTGTATGGCGCCTCTTATCACCGGCTCCATCATGGGTAGACATGAGATATTTCCCCTTTCGATGATCTCCATTTCAATGAAATTTCCAAGTGGGTAGGGGTCGGTCGGATCGATGGTGAACGCTTTCAGGTAAAGTTCCTTTGCCTTACCGTCATCGATCCCTCTCCATGTACCGGCAAGAGAGGATAGAGCATCAACATCCGCATTCTGCATTTTGCATGCTCTCTCAAGGTAATCCTGTCCCTCAATGAACCCTTTACTGCTCTTGTCATCCCTGAACGATTTGCACATGGCAACACCGAGGTCCCTGTAGATCTCGGAATGACCGCTTTCTCTGAACTTCGAGAGAACCTCTATGGCCCTGTCCCAATCCTCAAGCTCGATGGCCAATTTTCCGATCCTTTGGGCCAATTCCAGGTTCTCCGGATCGTATTCCATGACCGTTGCCAGTTGCCTGATCTGATATCTCATCTCTTCTTTTGTCATATACGACCCGTAGTTGGCTGCATATCTTCTCAGGTTCGAGTTTATCCTCTCGAAGGACTTGTCAACGCCCTCGAGCATGGCGGCGATGGAATACAGCTCACGGTCCCACTTGTCGGGTATTTTGAAAGCTCCCTTGTAATTGGTATCATGATAGAAATCCGCCCATGCATGTTCCAATATCGTTCTGACCTGGACCTCTGCTTTCAAACCGTATATTTCCTCGGGTATCTGAATAGGCACTATATCGTTGGGAAAAACACCTTTCTTCATCTTTATGATATAATGAATGGAGCGGTACCCGAATTCGGCCGTTGCATGCCTCTGGCTGACATCGAGCGTGTTGTCCCAATCCACTTCGAAATGGTCCTCTATGAAGCTGGAAATGGCCCTCACCTGATCGACCGTCGTTGTGATCACGCGTCCCCCGCAAAGGTCCGTCAATTGATGGACCGGATCGTCGTACTTATGCTTCTTTCGAATGGCCTTCTCTCCGAAACTGGCAACGGCCTTCGGTCTTGTCTGTATGATAGCAAGGGGTGCATATTTCCTGGAAGCGGATCCCAGTACCTGTTTGAGTATGGTCGAATACTTCTCATATACCGGTTGGACCCTTTGGAATTCCTCTATCTGCTCCTTCAACCAGTTCAATAGATCTTCGTCATCAGATGAGTTCATTTATTACCCCTCCGCTAAGCTTCACAGATCCTGATATTTTCTTCCGAACTCGATGAACTGGGTTGCCAGGTCCATCTTTGAAAGTTCGGCTCTCACGACCCATGTATGGTCCTCATGCTCCTCGCTGAGGGAGACCTCACCTTCCTTGAGCTTTCCCTCCATGAAAAGGTATACCACCCTGGAGACCGGCGATTCCGATTCCGTAACATAGAGAGGCCTCTCTATGGATATCTTCAACCTGGTCTCCTCGAATACCTCTCTCAGCAAACCCTCGTCGAAGGTCTCCCCGGTATCGACCTTGCCTCCGGGAAAATCCCATTTTCCAGGGTTACCTTTCGAGCTCATGGATCTCTTGATCAGAAGGAGTTTGCCCTCATCGTTGAGGATCACTACCTTCACTGAAAGGCGGAATGGTTTGTTCATTGGCATGTCCCCTTTTCAATTTCAATATGTACGTTGATGTGATGTCACACCGAATGCATTCTGGTAATTTGATTTATTTGTTAAATATTTTATTATTCATCAATGATGGAGTGGTTGAAAAAAAGCTGAGGTCCTGGAGAAGCGCAATTAACGCGGATCTGTACAAGGTTTTAATTATGAAAGTGTATTGCCAAAAATATCCCGATCCTTCGGAGGCAGATCATGAGCAACGAGGTCCAGATCATACTGGAAGCCGTCCAGTTCGCTGCGGACAGACACGGTGTCCAGCTGAGAAAGGAGGGGCTTCCCTATATCACGCATCCGATAACAGTGGCCAATACTCTATCAAAGAGGGGTTACGGATTGGAATATATCATCACCGCTCTTTTCCATGACCTGTTGGAAGATACTGCAACGACATATGAGGAGATCGAACAATGGTGCGAGTACCATTTGGCTGATCCATCATTTCACAGGTCCATACCGGATGCGGTCGAGGTCCTTACGACCGGAGGAAAAAAAGACCCACAATATTTCGAAAGAATAAAGGGGAACGACATAGCCCGGATCGTTAAGCTCGTTGATAGACTTCACAATCTTACAACAATGAAGGGGCTCTCGCCGGAGTGGCAGAGGAAATATATCGAAGAGACTTGGAGGTACGTGGTCCCTCTGACGGAAGGAACGGAGTTCAAAGATGAGATGACGGAGATCCTTCACAAAAGAGAGAATATGCTCAATTATGACTGATATGGGCCCCCTTTTATTTCCATTCGGTGAAAGGGGAGAGCGTTCCATCTTCCAGTGACCTCATCTGGGAACCCGTCATGTATTGTTGGTTTCTTCTAACCCACTGGAAACAATGCTTTCGGGACCTAAAGGCGGTAAAGATACTTCACTGGAAACAACGCTGCTGCCGGGCCCCTCAAGAGGGATCGATCCGTCCACCGGGAGGGGGGCCGGGATATACCTGAAAAGGAACGCTCCGATGTGCGGATCGTAGGTCCTCAGACGTGTTTTACCCGGAATTTTTGGTGGCAGATAGGGGAGAAGGTCCCTATCCTTCAGATAATCATGGTTGAAAAAGGCGATAGGATGTTGATGCCTAGCGGCGCCTTTCATTGACATCCGGATCATCTCCATGGAGACCGCCTTGAGGGGATCGATGTTCTTTCCTTTGGTGTATTTTCTAAGGTTAGTGTATCTCGCTCTCACCAGACCGTTCCCGAAGTTGAAATTGTCCATGGACGGAGACTGATCGGGTCCCATTGATGATATGGCGAGCCTGTCATTACCACTGAGGTACTCTGCGAACAGCCCTGATCTGCATCCGCTTCCGAGGACCATCATGCTGCAGTTGGTTGTGTTTTTGAGCATTTCATCGATCTCTTTCATATATACCAATCCATCTAAGCTCAGATTTTCAGATAGGGGGAGATAGGCAGTCCTGTATTGCAGCAGTATATAGTTGTAAAGCCGCCTAAGGAGCCTCACAAGGAATGTGACATCCAGTCGATAGGTTCCTCCCATCTCGAGCAATGCCTTACAGACCATTGCGAGGTGGTCGGGTCCGATCCTTAGACCCAATTGACCGGGATCCTTGATATCGAGGAGCTTCACGATCTTATCTTTTGGAAGCTGAATGTTGACCTTTTGTGCAATGTTCTTCTCATTGTACTTCTGGACGAGATATCCCACATCCGAGATCTCTTTGATCTCACTCTGATACACAGATCCGAGAACTCCCATTGCCTTTTTGATATCGATGAAAACAGATTTTCCGGTCGAGATGACCTCCTTGAGAGCGTTCTTGAGCATGTTCGTTTCTATTCTCACTCCGTGGGGGGATGAAATCCTCTGGACGAATGTCCTTACCATCCGGTATTCGAGTGTTGGGTTCAAGACCCACCCGTTCAAAACGCTGTAGAAATCCCTCAGAAAGACAGGTATCCTCAACACCTCTCTGGGAGCGCCCGAGAAATAGTAGATGACATTGCTGTCCCCGTCGGCGTATTTCTCAATATCGTATATAGCATTGAGCAGACCCGTCTTGTTACATGTTCCGTTGGCGAAAGGAACGGACATGCCTTCCGGAACAAGGAACCTGACGTTGTAACCAAGAGCCTTCAGGTACTGGCACAACAGGATCGCTTTATCCTTCTCGTGTTGAAAATGGCTCGTGCTGCCCTCCACTTGAGGTGACAATGCTATCAATGCATGGTCGACCATCTTTTCACCCCGGTTCAATCCTGGGATGGCCACATCAATGGTGATTGCAGCCCGTTGAGCCGGGCCACTTCCGCCCAGTATGCCCCATCCGTGCCTTTGAAATCGTCCTCGGTAACCTGGGGCATCACGATGCCGATATTGAAATGGTCGATGTCCCCAGCATCATAATCATTGTCCCCGGGACTGGATGCGATCATCGTGATATTGGGTGTGTTGATCGTTTCATTCAATCTACTTGCGATATTGCCAGATCCCATACCGGAAAATATTACTGTCATTCTGCATAGTTTATCCTTCATAGCATTCAAGTGGGCTGTTATTATCTGATATGTTGTTGAGCCGTCAGTAGCATCATGCTCTACGAACTTATTCGTTTTATTCTGGTTATTATGCTGTTGTATTCGGAGTTTTGGTTCACTTCCAATAAGGGGACAATTGTCAGATATCCACAGGCAATAGCGGTCAATATTCTTGTCTGTGAAGGGAACATCTTCTTGGATCTCTGTGAGTACCGGTCCAAGATTATCCACAGCTCCTGTGGCAGTCGAATTATCGGTTTCGCATTCTCCCCTATGATCTCCATGGTAGAATCTTGTTTCGTCTCCTACAACTAGAATCTGATTCTCTGGATATCCCCACGCGATCAAAGCTTCGATGAACCTGTTCGCTTTCTCATATTCCTCATCGCTCCATGTTAGAGGGGGATCGCAATGGGGGTCCCCCACAAACACCACAGCATATTTCGTCATTTTTTTTCCTCCTTTTTATTTATCGAATTCGAATTCGGGGAAACCGTATTTCAGGGACCTCTCCCTGAAGATCTCCCTTCTTATTCTCCTCTCCTCGGGAGACGGAGATGGATATGCAAGTGTTTCGGACCTTCTGAAGAACTCCATCGCTTTTTCGAAGTTCCTCTTCTCGAGTTCCAGGAGGGCATAGTTGAAATCGACGATCGCCACCCTTTCCAGGTCCCCTACCTCATGGAACAGCTCCTTTGCGGTCTTAAGATATCTGTTAGACTTTTCGAGGTTGCCCCTGAGCATCTCTATATCCGACAGATTCGTCAAGGTGGCCGCCTCTGTGTATTTGGACCTTGCCTCTCTTGAATACTTCCTTGCAAGGTTCCAGTCGTTCTCTGCCTCCTTGAGGTCGTTCATATGGAAACGAAGGATGCCCCTGTTGTTGTGCCCTATGCATAAAAGAAGAGGGAATCCGAACGCCCTGAAAGATCGTATCGCGGAATTGAACAGCTCCAATGATTCCTCTCTTGACTCTACCCTGTTCGACAGTATCCTTGCCTTGACCTGTTTGGCGAAAGCCTTGAAGACCTTGTTATCCACCTGATCTTCAAGTTCATCCAGTTCCTTTATCGAGGTTTCGGTGTTCCCCATCTTGCTCCGAAGGAGTGCCTTTCCTATCCTGGCCATGAACCACTGGTTCTGGGTGACCTTGACCTTTCCCGATAGAAGATGATCGTATATCGACATTGCCTCGTCGAACCTGGCCTGTTTGTAGCTTGCCTCCGCAACAAGTAGCAGTGTGTTGACGTTCATCTGCTTGGAGGCAAGTTCTTCCAGCATACAGGAGTTGACGTCACCAAAGAAGCAGGTCTTGAAGAAGGTCTCGACGATCGGAACGCCCAGCGGGGTCTCCTCGCCTGCCTCCGAAAGAACGTTAACGATGTTGGAATCCTCCTTTGCTGTCTTTATGGTCTCGAGATAGAAGGGCAGATCGAACCTGATGACCTTGGAATAGAGGGCCAGGAAGAATATCTTCTCCAGGGGGTCCCCGATCCTGGTCAGTATTCTTGATACCGGTACAATGGAAGGAATGTTGTGCCGCTCGGGAGTGAGGTTCTCCTTCTCGATGTTGGAGAGTATCTCCCTGAACCTCTCCCTGCCCTGGTCAAGGATATCGTAGGTCTGCCTGACATCCTCCACGTACTTCTTCTTGTGCCTTTCTATACAACCGGCTTTCTTCAATTTGCCCAGATAGAGGTCCAATGTGGTAGCGTTGATGTCGAGTGCGTTGGCAAGCTGCTCCTTCCGGAACCTGACATTGGGTCGCTCATCTTCCTTTATCAAGGAAATTGCAAAGAGAACCAGCTCTTCCTTCTGCAGAACCATAAAATCCAATCTTGTATGACACATAAATGTTATAAAACTTTCCAATATTCTTAATGCGGACCGGGACATATTCGTCCTCCGATCTCAATATGATATATTAAATTGAACCAATGATCCATGTTCATTGTGAGGTCTTCCGGAGCACGAGTCGGGTACTGTCCCCCATCGGGCTCATGCATTCGTTCCCTCAAACGGCGTAGGACAGGGAAACGAGATCTTCGACTTTGAATAACACATTCCCATATATCTTATCTCCATATGTATTTTTGTCTTTATCAAAAGATCCACCCTATCCTAATCACCGAAACATTACCAAAAACCAAAACGCTTAAATATTGCCTGCAATTCTTTATGGTATTTCGGGACTTTGAGGCCTTTCTCAAGTAACAAAAGGTATAAATACAGCTTATAGAGGCTTATCGGTTTTATCAATACCATTAATATACTCAACGCTTATCCATTCAATAGAAATGCAAAATAAGGAAAATGACCCGAAAGCATTTCAAAAAACAAAAAAAGGAGGTTTGAAGAACATGTATATGACCGGTTTCGGAAAAAGGCAGATCCTCTACGAGTGGGATGAGAACACCAAAAAGGTGAACCCGACCATGCTTGCCTTCAGGCTGATCAACATATACTCCCCCCTCTGGCCCCGATGCTGAGAGATGTATCAGGGGGCGGTCCCCATTTCCCCCGCCGCCCCCGACCCTTTTTCTCCGATCTATAAAGAAGAAACGTGTATCCTTATCATTTTATCATTATCATTGATGATACTGATAGGTGATATAGAATGGTAACATTTATTTATAACACCCATGATAACGATAACATGCAACAAAGCCTTCTTATCGACCTTATCAAGAGAGGCGAGAACGAAAGCATAGAGTTCAAGAGAAAGGTGACCAACAACATCGGAGAGGATATCTGCGCAATGGCGAACTCGAGAGGGGGACATATCCTCATCGGAATCGATGATAATGGAACCATAGTCGGATGCGACCCTAAACGGTCCAAGGAATCTGTCTCGCAACATCTGGGGAGCATAGTCCCTCCTATCGATATTTCCTTCAGTGATGTAACAATAGATGAAAAAGCCATTCTTGCGATTAAGGTCGAACGGTCAGAAAACCTCTGTTCGATAAGTGGTATGGCATATATCAGGACAGGGATCGTAAAGAGACCTCTATCGATACAGGAGCTTTTTCAGTTAGGATCGGAGAACCTTCTGTTCGATGTGGATAGGTCCTCATCAGGTGAGAGGACGGTGGACGAGAAGGCCATTGAGAGATTCATATCCACCTCCAGAGTTAAGATCGCCGATCCGAGAAAGTATATGGAAAGAATGAATGTGTGGGCAAAAGATGGAACCCTGTCGGTTGCAGGACTCCTGATGTTCGGGATGGACCCACAGGAGGTCCTTCCCCATACCGCGGTTAGGTTGACATTCGCCGATGGTTCATGGCTCAGACTGACTGGTGCATATCCGGATGTTGTCGATTCAGCCGAAAAAGAATTCATGTCGAGGATACCGATAACCTCCAGAAAAAGGGGGTTCAAGCGCGAAGATACCCGTGTCTACCCCATTCGGGCATTAAAGGAAGCATTGGTCAATGCCATGGTGCACAGGAATCTTGCCATAAGGTCAGAGGTTTTCGTGAACATCGCACCTGATATGATAGAGATAAAGAATCCGGGTTCTTTCCCTCCGGGCACAACGCCTGAAGATCCTCATCCGATCCCCAGGAACCCAATATTATACGAACTGATGTTCCTTGCGGGATATGTGGAGAGACAGGGGAGCGGTATCGACATGATCAAGAGCGAGTGTGAGACCTCCGGAAACGTTTCGTATGAATACAAATTGAGCCAGGCCTACACGACACTGACCTTCACGAAAAAAAGTCCGGATCAGAACAAGACAATGCAGGAGATAATCTCGAAACTGTCGGAAGGGGATATGAGCATGAGTGAGATAGCAGTCCGTATCGGGGTTGCCAGGATCACGGTGATGCGTAATATGAAGCGATTGCTTGAATCAGGCTACGTCGAGAGGATCGGGCAGGGTCCGCTGACCAGATATCGTCTTAAGGGATGAAGGCCAGGATATTGAGATACGGGATTGTAAACAGATCGACGCAAGATCCCTTTGGCCGAGACTTCTCCTGAAGGACTGTTATGGTGAAGGAATGATATGGGGATCGGCCCGGAGAGGGAGATCCTCCACGGGGGGCCCAAAACGTCGATAAATGTCAATTATAAGAAGCGGGCCTGAAGGGGTTCGAACCCTCGGCCTTACGGTTAAGAGCCGTCTGCTCTACCTGGCTAAGCTACAGGCCCGGGTGTTGGCGGATCGGGGGATTAATCCCCTTTAGCATTTAAAAGTTACTGAGAGCATGGAGACGGAGGAAAAGGACATTTTCAAACGTTCTGCTACATGAATTGAAGGGGGAAGCTTTTTAAATATCCAATTTCCTTGGACCCAAAGCGGGGGAAAATTTCGATGAGCGACTCGGTGATAGACTCGGGGGAAAAGGTCTGCAAGGAGATCGATGATGCCATAAGCGGGAACGTGGTATCGGCTGCCGTTTACGGGACGGACATAAATTCAAAGCCGAAAAAGGGAATGGACTGCAATCTGGTCCTGGTCCTTGACAGGATCGACGAGGAGACCCTCATCGCCATAGATCGGGTGATCAGGGGATCCGGCTTCCCCTGCTCGACCTCGCCACTTCTCGTGGAGACCTCGGAGATAGAAGGGATGATGGATTCGGTCCCAGTGAGCTTCCTGAACATCCTGGTGTCCTATCACACCGTCTACGGGAGATCCATCTTCAAGGGGCTGTCCTCCATAAATCACGAGCATCTGCGGGCCCAGACGGAGCAGTTCCTGAGGGAGGAGCTCTTCGAAGCCCGCAGGATACTTTACAGCCTTTTTTCCTCAGAAGAGGAGATGGTCTGCGGGATCGAAAGGATGAGGGCTCTTCTCCGAGGGTCCATCCAGCTATACTACATCCTGAGCAAGCCCTGGTTGACGAGCGATGCCGAGAGACGTGATGCTTTCTTCGAGGATTTCGGAATAGGGGACGCGCTGCTGAAGCGATATTACGAAGGTGACCTTGAAGCGCTCTCGAAGAACGACCTGAGGAAGCTCGGCCTCTCCATCATCCACAACGGGATCAAACCCGTGCTGAAAAGGGTTGACGAGATGGGACCTCAACAGTAGGTCCTGCACCTATAGAGGGAAGAGATTTTATCCGTAATCCACATGTGGTAGTCCATCTCGAACCCGGAAGGAGCGTTATCGATGACCGAAAAATACCAGGGACCGCCCGGTGAAAGCACGAACGAACTGGTGAAAGGCCTTCCTGAGGAACTCGTCAACAGGATAGCGAGCTCCATAAAGGAAGGAGATGATACGGTCTCCATTGTGGACGTGCTTGTAAGGGAAGGGATAAAGGAGGAAGAGGCTGTCGATGCCGTATCACGCGTTCATTATGCCACGGTCGTCGAACCCCTGATGAACGAGGCGAGGTCCATGGTGCTCGATTTCAAGGAGAAGGACGAGGTCCTTGAATTCCTGAAAGGCAGAGGTGTCGACCATTCAACCGCGGAGAACATGTTCTCGGAGGTGTTCTACGAGATAAACATCCAGCCGATAATCGGGCACATGAAGGAGAGGCTGGAGGCCGGGGTCCCCAAAGAAGAGATAATCTCGGACCTCGAGGCCGAGGGACTGGAGAGGGAGCTCGGAGAGAAGTTCTTCGAGGAGGCATACTACGAGGTCCATATAGAGCCGGTCATGCAAAAGATCTCGGAAGAGCTCGGATCCGGAAAGACCAAAGATGAGATCATGGGGATGCTGATGGACGATGGATACGACGAGAAACAAGCCAATGAACTGTTCACCACCGTCAGCTTCGACTATTACATAAAACCGGCCATGGAGCAGGTGTTCGAACTCATGGAACAGGGGCTCTCCAGGGAGGAGATAATCAAGAAGATGATAGAGCTCGGGATGAACTCCGACTTCGCCGATGCCCTTTACCATGAATCTTTCAACGAGATCTTCCTCAAGCCGGTCCAGGCGATGATCTCGAAGGCCAGGAGCAGCGGACGGTCCGATGAAGAGATAGTGAGGGACCTTGCTAGCAAGTTCCAGCTCAAGGAAGATGACGCAAGGCAGGTCTTCGATCGGGTGGATCACATTTCCTGAACGAGATCCACGATGTCCCGGAGGTGGCCGATGGTCGGTTCCCACCTTTCGTCCTCCAGTATCCTGTAATCCCCTGCAATGTCACCCCTGTCTATCTTGACGGCGGCCAATCCGGCCCCGTGTGCCCCGGGAAGCTCGCGGTTGTCCCCGTCCCCTATGAAAAGCGTCCTGGAAGGAACGGTCTTCAATCCGGCGCATGCCCGGATATAGATGCCGCCTTCCGGTTTTGCGATACCCTCGATGGTCGAGTACGTGGCACTGTCAAGGTATCCTCCGACCGCCGATCCCTGTACAATCCTAGGCACGTTCGGACCGCAGTTCGTCAGAAGACCGGTCCTCAGCCCCGATCCGCGGAGGTCCCGAAATGCCGGTATGACGTCATCGAAGAACCGGAAATGGGACAAGGTCATATCGTACCATTTACTCGTCATCGCCACCACGACCTCACGTTCAGGGGGAATACCAAGGTGATGCAGTACAAGCTCCATTGACCTTTCGGTATCCGTACCGAAAGAGGTTATCCTTTCCCTGTAAGTATACATCCAGGCTTTCAGGAACTGCTCATGATCAACGCCTGCTGCGTTCGAGAGGTCGCTCATCAAAGTACCATGCACATCCCTGCTTGGCCTCGGTATGATGGTCCCGAACAGATCGAAAAGGACGCCCTCCAACATAATGTGGTCACCTTCTTCTGGACATTGCCCTCGCCTGATCGCGTTGAATGGTGTTCTCCACTTCCTTCAGACCCTTTCCGAAGAGTTTCCTCTTGAACTGCCTGGAGCATCTGTAACAGTAGAGATATCTGTCATGATCGTACAAGGTCTCCCCGCAGAACGGACACCTCTCGGTTGACATCCCTGGACCTCCTTCATCTTTGGTATTCATTCCTCTTCCTCTTTTCCTGCCCTGCCCCCGGACCCCCTGAGTATGAAGAATATGAACACTATTCCGATGATCAGTATGACAAGGAAGATGGCAAGCTGCAGCTGCCAAAGTTCAATACCTCCCCCGTCCGGACCGGTGGAGGGGGTCGTCGAAGAGAGCTCAATATCTCCCAGGTCGACGATGCTGTCCTTTGTGACGTTCACTTCCCTGACGACCCTCTCGTATCCGTCCCGGGAGAACGACACCGTGTGTATCCCAACCTCGACCGTTAACTGGAACTGGCCGTTCTCGGGGGTCGTCAGGGTGTCCCCGTTATCGACGGTCACTATGACCCCGAGAAGGGTCTTTCCGTCCTCGTCCAGGACCCGTCCGATGATCTTGCCGACATCCACGCTCTCATCGAGCCGGACGGGTCCCAGATCGTAGGTTTCGCCCGGCCTTACCTCGATCTCCTTGATGAACGGGACATAACCCGGGGCCTGTATCATAACAGTCCAGGTTCCGGAGGAGATCGTGAGCATGAAGTTCCCGGCCCCGTCCACCCCTGTCTGGTTCATCCCGGAAAGGGAGACCGTTGCGGTCTTCACGGGAAAATTCGACGTGTCCAGGACCCTGCCCTTCACGTAGCCCCTGTCGTCGGTGGAGAAGAACCAGGTGAACGGTTCGAGGATGTTGCCGGCGCTGTCGGTCCCGGAGATGAACACCTTGTACAACGTTCCGAACCTCAGATCGTCGATCGGCGTCAGCACCGCCCTGCGATCGGTGGTCCACGTGACCATTCCGGGGGCGTCGTTCAGGGTGAACACCATATTGTTGGGGTCCAGGAATTCCGATAAAGCGGCATAGATCTGTACATTGCCGGGGTCACAGTTCTCACCGGTGGGCCCGTATTCAAGGATATCCGGTTCGATTGAGTCCAGGAACACCTCGAGCGAGGTGACGGCCCGGTTCCCGGCGTTGTCGATGATCATCAGATATACTATGTGGGCCCCCTCAGCACCAAGGTCAACGGTGGTGTTGTAGATCACACCGATGTCGGACCAGCTGCCGTTGTCCACCTTCACCGAAAAGGTCCGGGTATCGCTTTGTCGGTCCATCCCGACCCACCTGAACCAGAACGAGGGTTCGTTGGTGAGATGACCGGTCTCGGGGTATTCTATCCATACCTCGGGGTCCGTGGTGTCGATGGAGGTGTTCACCACCTTCATGACGCTGTTCCCGGCATTGTCAAAGACCCTTATGTGGATGGTATGGGGGCCTTCATCAAGGTACATGATGGTCATGTTCCCGGAGAGCCCCTTGTCGATCCAGTACACATCGTCCCATCTTGCCTCCACGTGGTTAATACCGGAGAATAGGTCATCCATGACCCATGAGATGAATATGGAGGTGTCATTTGTCCAGCTGCCCTCCATGGGGTCCACGATAGTCAGCTGTGGGATCTCCCTGTCCATGGTGAAATTGACGGAGACCATATTGGAATTCCCTGCCTCGTCCCTTGCATGTACATGGATCGTATGGGACCCGTTATCCACAACGGAAACTGTCATCTCTTTCGACATGCCCGTGGATGTCCAGGGGCCGTCATCGAGCTTCACCTTGAACTCAATGATGTTGTCCGCCCCGTCCGATGCCTTCCAGGTAACCACCACATCCTTCTCGTTCAGGAACGAACCCTCGGAAGGGGACAGTATCTCTATTACCGGAATGCTGTCGTCAGGGGTGGCGGTGACCTTTTCCGAGATCGGACCCTCGCCGACGATGTTGAACGCAGTGACGTAGTAAGTGTAGGTCTCGCCGTTGACGAGGGAAATGTCCCAGTGATGGTTCGCTTCAGCGTCCTTGACCGCCGCCATGAGGAACTTCCCCGTGGAGTTCTTCCTGTAGATTCTGTATCCCAGTATCCGTTCCCCGCCGTCATCCTCGGGTGGACTCCAGTTGATATAAGCGGACCCCTGGAATGATCTCGATGACAGGTTAACGGGGGAAGAGGGCACCAGGTTGAACTCCGTCGAGGTCAAAGGGTAGGGGTCGCTGTTCATGAGACCCCCGATCCGGTAGGGGGAATCCACTATCCCGTCCGAATTGCTGTCGGGGCCTGTCAGGTCCTTCCAGTAGTTGCCCCTTTCATTTCTGTAGTATGTGTTTGTATCCATATTGTCCTGGGCCTGGGGCCTCGAGGAATTGTAGACATCCCCCGCATTGTTGTTGTAGGCAAGGGCATTGTTGAAAAGAACGTTGTTCGAGGAGGATATCAGGTTCAGGCCGTGGAACTTGCTCTTCATTATGGTATTGTCGGAGACGAAATTCTCGTTGGATTCCGAAAGGGTCAATCCGTAAAGGACCGAATCAAGCAGGACGTTGCCGTCCATGCTCCCCCTGTCGGCCCCCCGGCATGTGATACCGTATCCGCAGTCCGATATGCGGTTCCCCTCGAGGATGGAACCGTCACTGAAGCTTATCTCCACCCCGCTCTGTGAGTCCTTGATATCATTGTTAACAAGTGTGTTCGTGTTGGAATTTTCAATGTACAAGCCCGCGGCGTTATTGGATTCCATCGAATTACTGCTCAGAGTGTTCCCGTCCGACCTTATCAGAGAGATACCGTTCAAGGTTGAATCAGTGATGCAATTTCCCCGGAGGACGGAGGATATGGTGAAGTATAGGTAGATCCCGCTCTCCGGGGAGCCATCTATCCGGTTATTATTGATATAATTGGTCCTGGAGTTATATGATCTGATGCCTGTGGAACAGTTGTTGATGGTGTTCCTCACGACATTGTTCTGCTGGTGAACACCGTTGATCTGGACACCGTTCTGTGTGCAGTTCTCGATTGTATTGTCGTATATGGTATTGTAGTTCGATGTGGAGCTACCGTATATGTATACTCCAGATTGACAGTTCAGGAGGTGATTTCTGGTGATGTTGTACCTCGTGACCGAGTTTGCCAGATGGACACCGTAGCTCATGCAGTTCTTTATAGTGGAATTGCCGATTATGGAGTCTGTGGTCCGATAGAGGTAGACCCCCACACGATTTCCATCCATCGTCTCGTTATTTATGAAGAGAAGGTTGGAATCCCGAAGGTAAAGCCCATTTCCGTTGCCCGAGATCCCGTTATCCATGTAAGTATTGTTCATCACCCTGGTCTCATCCGACTGTGCGATGAAAATCCCATTCCCAAAATGCGAGTCCAGCAGATTTTCATCTATTAGCGTCTCCGGAGAGGATATGATATAGACACCCTCGCGGTTGCCGGTGAAGTTGTTCCACCTTATCACCGAACCTCCACAATACTGGAGGTATACACCGTATTGGTTACCGCTGAAATTACACCCGACGACGATGCACGGTGCCTCCAAAGCCAATATTCCGGAATATGCGTTCGAGGTGAAGTTCGAACCGGTTACGTGAAGGGAGGTGTCAAGGGCATAGATGCCGTTCCTTGTTGCGGTGAAGTTGCACCCCGCCACGGAGATCATGGAGTTGTTGGTGGACCTCAACCCGGATATGGTGTTGTCGCTGGCAAGGGATGTGTTGTAGAACGTGCAGTTCAGGAACAGGACGTGCATGGTGGTGTTCGATATGCTGAAAGCGTAGCCTGTCCCGTTCGCATCAAAGAACAGGTCCTCTACAACTATAGGGTCCCCCTGGCTCCCGGTCCCGGACCATCCGTGAAGGGTCGCATTCTCGTATAGCGAGACGTCCCCCTCGATCGATGTCGGAGGGAAACCGGTAAGAGAAGAACCGCTTACGATCCGGTCCATCCGCGAAGCGTCCACCTCTCCTGGCCCTCCGCCCAAGACGGTCGGACCCGTAGAGCAAAGTATCAGAAGGACCAACAGAGACCACACATGTCGAACCAACATTCCCGCTCGCCTCTTTGGCTTCTACTAGCGGGTTCGTAATTAAAATTTCTGGTTCGGAGGGGAGGATATCCGGGAAATATCTCTCGTTCCAGGCGCGGGGAGCGGCGATGGCGGCATCATGCCGCGTAAAGCCTTTTCGAGGCGAAGTACGGATCGCAGGTCAGGTTCACCCCGAGCTGCCTCAATCCTTTCTCGTCCCCGGGGCTCGGGATATGCGTCAGATGGACCTCGCATCCATCAAGTCGTTTGAGCTCCTCCATCGCCAGGCGCGCGGTCGGGTTCGTTGTCGCACTGATGCTCAGTGCGATGAGCGTTTCCTCCAGGTCGAGACTGATGGCGGGCTTCCCGAGAATATCCTTCTTCAGGCTGGCGACCGAGGCTATGGTATTCGGGCTCAGAAGGTCGATGCGCTTGGGGATCTCCGCGAGATGCTTGATGGCGTTGAGGACCAGACTCGAAGAGGCATGCATCAAAGACGAGTTCTTGCCCACCACCATGCTCCCGTCGGCAAGCTGCATTGCCGCTCCGCAGTAGATACCGCGGTTCCCCTCGTCCCTCCTGCTTTCCGCCGCCTCGGCGGCCTTGCGCGCGGGCGTCACAACCACCCTGTCCTCGGGTCTAAGCTCGAACTCCTCCAGAAGAACGTTCATCCTGTTGACCGAATCCTGTTCAGCCAGACCGAGTACGACCTCCGTAGCGTATCGGAAGTATCGCCTCAGCAGCTCCTGTTTCGAGGCCTCAGCGGCCGCTTTCTCGTCGATGATGGCGAATCCGGCGCGGTTGACGCCCATGTCCGTGGGAGACCTGTATCCCATCTGATCACCGGAGATGCGGGCGAGGATCCGGCGCAGAAGCGGGAACACCTCGATATCGCGGTTGTAGTTCACAGCCTTCTCGTTGTATGCCTCGAGATGGAACGGGTCGATCATGTTCACGTCCTTGAGATCGGCCGTGGCCGCCTCGTATGCGACGTTCACCGGGTGGCGGAGGGGGAGGTTCCATATGGGGAAGGTCTCGAACTTCGCATAACCCGCATTGATACCCTGCTTATGATCGTGGTACACCTGGGAGAGGCATGTCGCCATCTTGCCGCTGTTGGGACCCGGGGCCGTCACCACGACCAGCGGATGTGATGTTTCAATGTATGTATTGGCCCCGTAACCCTCGTCGCTGACTATACGCTGCACGTCAGTGGGGTAGCCAGGGATGGGGCAGTGGGTGTAGACCTTGACGTTCTGGTTCTCCAGCTTGCGTTTGAAGGTGACGGCGCCCGGCTGCCCGTTGAACCTGGTTATCACCACGGCCGCCACATCCAGACCGTGCTCGCGCAGGTCGTCTATGAGCTTGAAAGCGTCCGAGTCATAGGTGATCCCGAAGTCGGCGCGGACCTTTCTCCGCTCGATGTCGCCTGCGTATATGCAAAGGATGATGTCGGCCTTGTCCTGGAGCTGACACAGAAGACGCAGTTTTACGTTGGGATCGAACCCGGGGAGGACGCGGGATGCATGATAGTCGTAGAGCAGCTTGCCTCCGAATTCCAGGTAGAGCTTGTTGTCGAAACGTCTTGCGCGCTCCAGAATGGCCTCCGACTGTTCCTTCAGGTACCTCTCGTTGTCGAACGCGATCCCGGTCAAACAAAACACCCTCCTGAGAACCTCCGAACCATGATGGGGCGCACCAATAGCCCCTGGAACGGTCCATCCTTGACCCCAAGGAACGCCGACAGGGAACATATAATGTTCGGAT
>JAFGJI010000135.1 GCA_016929175.1 Thermoplasmatota archaeon
AAGAAGCGATCATGAGAGAATGCGGCCCTCCGATACCGAGGAAGAAGAGCAGGGCCCTCACGGACGATGACGAAGACGATTTCGTCATCGAGGCGTGATAAGGATTTCTCATCATGGCTCGTACGGGTTGAACGCCGGGTCCCCGTAGAGAACATAATGCTGGACCATTATGAAAGCTTCATCCTTTATGCTTCCACCCGCAAAGTCCGTCGGGAGATAGCTGTTCTTGGCATCCCTGAGCGCCGTTCCCGCATCCTTGTCGTCGAGGAGGTTCTCGGTGTACATCTCCGACATGAGAACCGCCCCTTCGGGCTCGAATGGCCTCATATCGAACTCGAGCCCCGGATCTATCCAGCCCAGGGTGGACCTGGTGGCTCCCACGTAGGAGGCCACACCCACATGCACATATGCCATCGAAAGGCAGTTCTCCGGTGCGAGTCCGTCTATCCTTCCCGTTATACAGGATACCAGGAACATGGTCGAAGGACCCATGGACATTTCCAGAACGTTGGTCACGTCGTAGGCGGAACCGCCGGAAATGGTGTTGATGTGGCACTGGGGAACATACCAGTAGAAATTACCGTGCACCCCGCCCATGATGTAATTGGATCCCTCCTGGAACTGGTGAGCGAACTTGTAATCGGACCGCTCCTCGGTGGTACCGATGACATCGAAACCTGCCTCCGTCATGTAATCGGATACGATGCGCACATAGGTCCCGTACATGGTCTCCACGGGCATCTTCGATCCGAGAAATACATATCCGTTGTCCTTCCAGGAAGTGTCCGGGTCCTGCCCGTGTCCAACATAATTGTCGATGATCTCATCGTAAAAGAGGTTCCTTGCCACAAGGGCCGAGACATCCATTGCATCGTAGCCCGCGAACCTTCCAATGGGAAGCTCGTAGTCCTGAACATCGGTCGAGACCACACCCGGTCCAAGGTCTTTCGTCGGGTCCAGTCGGTCCATATCCACATCGGAATAGATGATATCACCCGGCTGCCCGAGCCCTTCTGTGGGATGCCCCCCGTTCCCATGGTAGAAATGGGGTATCATGTTGGTATCGGCGACAATGGAGACATACACCGGATCATCGTAGAGTTCGTCCGCCAGCTCCACAAGTGCAGCATCATCTTCCAGAACCAGCCCCGGGTCCTCCCTCCCGAGCATTCTGGATAAAAGGTCAAGCTCATCGTCCTTTATCTCCCAGGCCTTCCGGTTGACATATTCTATCGATCCCTCGTGGACCGAGGGCTCGAAGGCACCTGTCTCGTTCCCCAACCGGGAATGATGGAGGGCGTATTCCCCCCGTGCCAAGAGGACGCCCTGATGGTAAGCGCACTGGTACGGCGCGATCGCGGAGAGCATGGGCATGCTGGCATACACGGGGGATGATAGTGACCTCAGCGTCATGGTCATCTCGAAGGGGACCGCTTTTTTCGTGACGAGATTGCCGGAGCCCACCTCGTACGTGTTCCTCCCTTCCAGATGAAACCGGAAATTTCCCGTGGCCCCGAGGACGGGGACCTCGAAGTTCACGGTCTCGTAGGCCCCGTCCTTGACGCCTGCGCACGTTCCTATGTAGTAGATCTCCTCCCAGCCGTTCTCCCCCTCGTAATAGATGAAACAGTATATCCTCTCCCCATCGATCTCGTCCTGCTCATGGGGCTTGAAGGTCAATTCGAAATACATGATGCCGTTGTTCACGGTTTCGGGAACGGTGTAATCGAAATCCACACCTTCCGAGGCCTCCTCGAGACCCGCATAGGCCCCGGGGACGGGGGTGTAGATGTGGAATACCTCACCGCCGTATGCCTGCTGATCGACGATCACCGAGGGGGTCTCGAACCCATCCAGAGGGTTCGCCATGGTTATGTAATCGGGCTTCCGGTTGAAACCCAAAGGATCGGTGATGAATGAGATCGTCATGTTCTGGGCGTCTTCTGCCGAATCGAATCTCATGACCTTTCCGTAACCTTCCAGATCCCCCGCAACGATGGTGTATTTCACACCAAGGTCATGGAGCGTTGATCCCACGGAGGGGTCGAGACTGGATGTCACAATGACCGGGATATTCAGATAGGACGCAAGAAGCGTGCAGTACATGGCCTGCCCGTAGTCTTTTGGGTCTTCATCGATCAGGACGGCACCGTCCGACATTGTCCAGAAATCCTTTGTCAGCGCAAGGGATACAAGTTTCCGGGAGCCTTCGTATTCTCTATCCGGGCCGTGGGAAAGTCCCACGGGCCCACCCACGGCGATCAGAAGGTCCTCATCGTAATGGTCCAGCAGGTCATTTGCGGGATTGGACGCAATAAGAGGCTGGTCCATATAGATCAGCATGGGCTCCGCAAACCGATCCCTCTCTTCGTCATAGTATTCACAGACAGGGGTTGCCATCATTGAATAGTACGGACTGGTTCCGGAAACGGCTGCGGTTGGAGCTGTTTCCTTTCTCTCGGACCTCGATGCTAGAAGATCGGCAAGTGTGGCCTCCGCTGGTTCGCCGTGATCTCCTGTCCTGCTGAAAAAAACCAAAATGCCAGCAACGAGGATCACAACAGCGATCGTCAGGGCCATCCATTTCCGGTTGGTTCTCCGTTTCTCCATGATCATACCCCCATCCGATGCCAGCATATACTGCACATCAACATGGGCTGACCCGTATACTGGTTATCCGGTCAAAAGGGCCAAAGGTCCGGGACCTCGGGTATACGGACCGCTCCAATGGATAAGAGGAAAAATAAAGGGGGGTGATCAAGAACCCCCCCTTGTGTATTCTGCTTCCCTACCTCACCCTCTCCACCGGGAACTCGTCCTCGTCGACATCCTCCACCTCGTAATCCTCGGTGATGTCGACCTCCTCCTCCTCCCCGTAGATGTCCTCTTCCTCCTCCCCCTCCTCATCCTCCTCGAAGATGGCCCCGCACTCGGGGCACTCGGAGGCATTTGCAGGTATGGAAGCTCCGCACTCCGGGCATTCGAAGAGATCTTCCTCGAACTCCGATCCGCAGTTGGGACAGACCGTATCCTCGCCCTCCACAACGGAGCCGCAGACAGGGCACATGAACTCACCCTCGAGATACTCATCATACCCGGCATATCCCGACGGTTCCCCGCGTCCTCCGAACATGGGCCTTCTCCTGGTGTCCTCAACTTCTTCCCTGGGCTCCTCCCTGGAGCGGCTCAGGAGGTAGTAGATGATGAGCACGATCAGGACCACGACGATGATTATTATCAGTATGAAAGGCCAGGGGATCTTTTCGTCCTCATCGCTTCCCTCCGCCTCCATCCTGATGGTCTCCGAGATGGTTGTGACCTGGTCGGCGTTTATCACTATCGTCTCATCCACATGGTCCTTGTAACCGGGAGCCGATATGGTCAATGTCCAGGTCCCCTCATTCAGGTCGGTGATCTCGAACCTTCCGGTGAGGTCGGGATTCGAGGTCCTGATGGTGCTGATCCCGGTCTTCAGGGTTATTGTGACCTGGCTTGGCTCGAAGGGCTCACCATTCTCGTCCAGCACGGTTCCAACGAGGGTTCCGGTGGTGACCAGGACCTCCGTTTCGAATGACCAGGTCTTTCCGTTGAAGATGTAACCGGAGCTCTCGGGCATGATGTCCGGGTCCAGCGATACGGAGTACCTCTCGCCGTATTCCAGATCGGACTCCGGGTCGAGAATGGCGATGTTCGTCAGTGTATTGTATGTGACCACCGCCTCGATCATGACCCCTCCCCGACCAAAGAGCTGGAAAGTGGTCTCGTTTACGGTATCCGGGTCCATGGAAACCGGGAAGGTCGCCGTTATCAGAGTATCCACCGGGACCTCGTTTGCGTCGTCTCCGGGATGGAAGGTGGTTACCTCGATCTCCTGGACAAGGGAGGCCGTGGTGAATGTCGAGGTGGCCGGGGCGGGGAAGTAATCGCCGTTGACATCCGTTATCCAGGTGGTGACCTCGATCTGATACGAGGTGGAATACTGTAGAAGCTCGTTGGGGGTCATCACCACTGTCATGTCCATGTCGGTGAATGCATATATCACATCCACCGGATTACCCGTGTTGAGGTTCCGGAGTATCAGTGTGCTCTGGTCCACCGAAACCCTGTTCAGGGGTCTGGTGAAGAATACCGCAACAGCACCGTCTATGTCAAAGCCTGGCTCCCCGTTGGGCGGTGAAAAATCCACATCGAAGGGTATTTCCTGCAGATAGAGATCCCTGGTGCTCCATGCCCCCTGAGCTAATATGATCCAATCCTCGGCATCCTCGTAACCGGAGAAGGAAGCGGTTAGGGTGGCGTTTCCCACCGGAACCTCCTCCCATTCGTAAACTCCAGTGGAATTCGTGGAAACGGTGATCAGCTGGAAACCTGGTACATCGATGACCACCACCGCACCGACGGCGGGGAAACCGTTCGGAAG
>JAFGJI010000136.1 GCA_016929175.1 Thermoplasmatota archaeon
CATCATCACTTCCTTCTCGCCATGCTCCATAGCACTTCTGTTCACGGTTTTCACATTCATCGTCTCATCAAGGAAAAGGTCAGAAGATGCCGGGATCAAGGAGATCGAAAAAGAGAAGGCGTCGAGGGAAGGGTTCCTTATCGGGATATCGTTCGTTATCGGTATGGCCATCATATTTTTCGTTCTGGGTCTGTTCATAGCACGTATGGGTGTATTCCTCCAGGGAGCCAGATATTTCGACCTTGGTGCGGGCGTCATACTTGTGGTCCTCGGCCTGAACAATCTGTTCTCCCTGACCGATAAGATCGGTGATATCAAGGACAGAATGAGGAGAAGAAGACCCCGCAAGGAATACAAGAGGGATGGTCAGGAGCACAAGACCGTAAAGGAAAGGTCCGTCCTCGGGATAAGCGGAATATTCAGAAGATCACCCGTTCTGGGAGCCTTCCTTCTCGGAATATTCTTCTCCCTTGGCTGGGCCCCGTGTGCGGTTTCCCTTGTACTGCCCGTGGTGGTGTGGATACTGTCCCAGGAAATCTCCACACTGATGGGGGGCGCGCTTTTCTTCGTGTTCGGCCTTGGTCATGGATTGATATTCATTCCGCTGGCGGTGGGAACAACATCTTTCTCTGCTGGCCTCACAAAGAAGTTCGTGAGCCTGGGGAACATCGTGAAGATCATTTTCGGCATCATCGTGATAATTATGGGGATAATATTCGCATCAAGGTTCTTCGGGTTCAAGCTATGGTAAAGTGGTCGGGATACGCTGTGTTCATGACCTTTTGATGCATTGCCCTTTCCCCCCCATCTTATTTGAACGGTCCCGATCATTACCCGGAATGGAAGAAGGATCCCGGCTTGGATCGGTGGGTCGTAAACCGTCCTGTACCGCCGGGAAGAATGATGATTGGGGGGCCGAACATCAATAGACTTCAGACCATACTATTCAAGATCGATGTCATAGTGTGATCCCCTTGATCTGCGACATCCAGAATGCCAAAAAGGAGCTCCAGGCGATCCCCCATCTCGATACCTTGAGCGAGAGCCTGTTGAACCTGTTCTCTCCTTCCGTCTCCCTTGCCCTCTTTGCAATTGAATGGGCGAGAATGGAAAGCGGGAATATCACGAGCCCTATGAAGGCTAGGTATATCGATAGTATGGAGTCCCTGAAACGGTCCAATCCCTTCGGGTTCCTCGGTACCACGCTCAGCCATTCCACCCTGGAATTGGTATGTGTCAGCCCCAATTTGGGAACCTCGTGCCATTTCAGTTCCGACGGGGCCCTCCTCCTGCCTGTAAGCATTTTAAGAAGGGGCGGGACCGTGGCGAATGCCCACTCGGCGGACCCCTTGAAATCTTTCTTCTCCCAGATAACAAGGATAAAATGCCAGGTCAAGATCGATCCTATCACTGCAAGGACCGCCCAGAAGAGACCCTCTCTCCCCGTGACCACGTTCACCCCCGGGAAAAGGCTGATGAGGTTCAGTGGTATGGCATCCAGATACTGGAACGTATAGATGGTAAGGGAGACCGCTCCGAACCTGCGGAAGAACGTGGTCTTCCTGGCGAATTCCCCACCTGTCCCCCTGTACTCCACTATCCGGATCGTCATCATCATGAACACCAGCTGTCCCCCAGTCGTGAGCAGGAGAAGAGGGAACCATATTCGGAGTTTCAGGACTTGATATGTGTTCTCGATGAGGTTCTGCACCGAGTCAAGCCCCGAAAGCCACATGAATGCGATGCCGGCGACCCCCAGAAGGAACATCACTCCTCCTATCATCATTCCCTTATGAGGAAGGAGCCTTGGAGGTCGTTCCATGGACAGATAAATGCCGATGATCGCTCCGATGAAGGAGATGAAGAGGAAAGGGAACAATGGCTCCGTCTGTCCAGCAAGGGGGCCGAGGAAGAACAGTTTCACATGGTCAAGAGCCCCGCTATGCCCAAAAAGAGGATACTGCACCATGAGGTCCGTTCCTGGATATGTTGCGAACGGATATCCCGGGACCACCCGACCTGCGAACCACCACATCAAGGGTGTTAGCAATATGGCCGCAGCGGATAGTCCGATGTAGACCTTGACGTTCCTTGCGACCTTTTTGGTCCCGCCGTTGCGATACAGAAAATACTGGATGGCAGAGTTGATGATGATGCACCATGCTATGGTGTGGAGCGTCATGAAATGGAAACCCCGATAGAGGATCCGGTCGGAGTTGGCCGAGACTGCCTCCATCAGGGACGCACCGGAGGAGAGATCGCTGTATGCCATTCGTCCAATAAAACCATGATGGCCGATGGTGGATTCGGCCAGGAAAGCGAATGCCAGCAGCATGAGACCAAAAAAAAGCTGCCTTGCGATCACATTTTCGAGCTTCTTCCCCTTCGTGAGCTGCCCATGGATGGAGAGCGTATGTGATGTTGCCGAGACCATCAGGAAAAGCCCCGCCATCCCCCCGATGTATGCAAGTGTCAGGAGTCCGGTGATATGAAGGAGGGACTTGTCCGACATCTGATCGGTCCCGAGCCATGAGGAGTCGTATACCCTCCCGAACACATGGAGGGCGACCATGCCCATTATACACAGGCCCCGGACGAAATCCAGAGTGGCAACCCTCTTCACGGCCGCTCCTCCTGACAGTATATCCCTGCTATCATCCATTATGTGTATGTGGAAAGAACTATTAATAGTTTCTTTTCATACATAAGGGATATGTTCTACAACTATGTTATGTTGTAGTGTTGGGAAACATATTTCTATATGACAGTGATATCTCTATCAGGAGATCAACATGGTCGCCCCTCTTCCGGATGTGCCGGGTATCGGATGGTTCGAACTCGAGATACTCTACTATCTCATGGAGACCAAACGCTACGGCAACGAGATGAGGCTGATGCTCAACGAGCATCTTGGCCCGGAAACTGTGACGACCGGTAAGCTCTATCCGGTCCTCAAGAAGCTCGAGAAGGACGGCCTCATCAAGCGGTTGAAGATCAAGAAAAGCGACATAGACCAGATGGAGACAGGGATGCGCAACATCCTGACGAGAGGCGTCGAGAGGAAGTACTTCGAGATAACGGAGCAGGGGGTCGCCGAGCTTGACCGGGCGCTTCACTTCACGAGCAACATGCATTTCAACGTCAAAATGTCCCTACTTCACCGGGAGATAAAAGAAAGTATGGGGGCTCTTCTAAGACCTCTGGGAGAGGACATTACCGTCGGAGTGATATGCGCCCCCACCAAAACGGGCGTCCAGAGAACGGTCGAAATGCTCCCTTCACTGGATGGCGGCGCGCTGGTATTCCTGGTGCTGGGGTCCCAAAAGGACCTGGACATAGACCCCGGAACCGAGTTCGAAGCGGAGGTTTCATCGTTCCCTTCGAGATATGACGATATCCCCCTGAAAGGCAATTACCTTGATGCGGTCATATCCACCGTTCACTTCGTGGATATCCCGAACCCGGAGAAATTCATCAGGGAGATGGCAAGGACGGTGAAGCCGGGGGGGCAGGTCATCTTCGTCGACATCGCCCGGCTGGATTCCCTGATACTCGACGATATACTTTCACACCATATCGACGCCGTGAAGTCGTCGGGATACAGAGGAGAGAGCATGGATGAGCTCTCCTCCCTCCTTGAACCACATGTAGTGAAGGTGCATGCGGAGAGGGTCAAGGAACTTCTCTTCATCCACGGGAAAAAGCTCAGGAAGAGAGCCAGGGGATGAATTTTCGCTGAAAGCCCCGAAGATATCCCGGCACTGCTATACTTTCACCTGCCCGGGGGAACCTTTGATTTACATACTCTCGGGATTCGAAACGGCGCGGTGAAAGGGGGGGCATGTGTGAACGATGCACAACATCTGAACTTGAACAGTGTCGAAGAGGTCGAGGCCAGGCCCGGGATCTTTCGAAAGACCATAACCATGGGAAGTATACAGGTGGTCCAGTACAGGTACCTGCCCGGATCGAGGTTCGAAGCCCACGATCACCCGGAGGAACAAATGACGATCGTTCTATCCGGCAGACTGGAGTTCGATGTGGACGGTAATAAAACCCCTTTTGAACAGGGGGATGTTGTCCATATTCCCCCGAACATACCCCACAGTGCCATCAACAGCGGGCTCGAGGAGGCGCTTACACTGAACGTCTATCATCCCCCGAGGAGGAATGCTCCATGAGGGGCGCCAACGGGCTTACCGACGGCCATATATTCTACCGCGACCTTGCGAAGGATTACATAATGGCAGAGAAGGGTGAGGGGATATATTTAATCGATAAGGAAGGGAACAGGATAATCGACGGTGCCGCAGGTGCGGCAGTTGTATGCCTTGGACATGGGAACGAGAGAGTGGTCAAGGCCCTTACCGAACAGGCCAGTATCCTCGCCTACACACACATGTCCACATTCACCAACGAACCGGTTCTGAGGCTTTCGGCCGAACTCATCAAATTGACCCCAAGGAGGCTGAACAGGGTGTATTTCGCTTCTGGCGGATCGGAAGCGGTCGAGACATCGCTCAAACTCGCAAGGCAGTATCACGTCGAGAACGGCAACCTCCAGAAGTACAAGATCATCTCCAGGTCCACCAGCTATCACGGAGCGACCATCGGTGCGCTTTCAATGACCGGACACTATCCCAGGAGAAAGCACTACCTCCCCCTCCTGACGCAGTTCCCGAGGATATCCACACCTTACTGCTGGCGGTGCCCCTTCGGGAAGGTTCCGCAGTCCTGCGACTTCGAATGCGCTTACGATCTCGAGAGAGCGATCATATCGGAGGACCCCGAGAACATCTCTGCATTCATAGCGGAACCCATCATCGGGGCATCCGCGCCGGCAGTTGGACCCCCCCGGGGTTATTACCGGATCATCCAGAAGATCTGCCACAAGTACGACGTGCTGTTCATAGCAGACGAGGTCATGACGGGGTACGGAAGGACCGGCAAGTTCTTCGCAATGGAGCATTACGAGGTCTTTCCGGACATGATAGTCCTGTCCAAGGGAATATCGAGCGGCTACTCCCCCCTGGGAGCACTGATCATCGATGAGAAGGTCTACGATGTCATTGCCAATGCCCCCGGGAGCGCCTTCGTTCACGGCCACACCTTTGCGGGGAACCCGCTCTCCGCAGCGGTCGGCCTGGAGGTGCTGAGGATAATACAGGAGGAGAAACTCGTCGACAGGGCGGCAAAGCTCGGAGAGTACTTCCTGAAAGGGCTCAACACACTGAAGAAGCATCCCATGGTGGGGGACGTGAGGTGTGTCGGTCTCCTTGCGGGGATCGAGTTCGTCCATGATCGCAAGAGCAGGAAACCCTTTCCCGAAGAGTACAAGGTGGGAGGCAGATTGCAGAGGATCTGTCTCAAGAACGGATTGTACGTTTACCCCGGGCGGGTCTCATCCATAGTCGATGGCGGAGACCATATCCTGATGGCTCCCCCGTTCATAATCACCGAGGACCAACTTGATGAGATTGTAAACATTCTCGATCGTTCAATTGCCCAGCTCCAGAAGGAGCTCGAGGTACATGAGTAATGGAGAGACCGTCCAATTGCCTGCAACCCTTGTAGAAACGTCATTTGATGAACGGGACGTTCCGCAGCCAATCAACATCGGATATGAACATGTCCCTGATGTCCTTGAGGTCCAGAACCATCATGGCAAGTCTTTCCAGTCCCAGACCCCATGCGAGCACCGGCTCCTTCAAGCCGGCTGGAAGCGTCACCTCCGGCCTGAAAATGCCCGCTCCACCGAGCTCCATCCATTTACCCTTGAAGTACACATCGACCTCCAGTGAAGGCTCGGTATAAGGGAAGTAACCCGGTCTTATCCTGATCTCCGTAAAACCCATCTTCCTGTAGAACTCCTTGAGTATCCCGACAAGCATGTCAAGTGATGCCCCCTCCTCTGACAGGATGCCCTCGATCTGATAGAACTCGGGGAGATGGGTTGCGTCTATGGCCTCGTTGCGGAAGACCTTTTCCAAGGAGAACACCTTGATCGGGGTCTGAGGATGATCGTACACATATCTTATGGTGTTGACAGTGGTATGGGTCCTGAGTATCGGCCTGTCGGCCTTCTCCCTGGACCATTTGTACTGCCATCCAGTGGACCCGGTGTCTCCACCTGTCTCATGGACCTCTGCGAACATCTTGTAAGGGTCCATCTCCTTCCTCTCGTTGAACTCCATTGGATCGAGCTTGCCGACGGTCTCGATATAGAATGTATCCTGCTCCTCCCTTGCCGGATGGTCCTGCGGTATGAACAAAGCATCCATGTTCCACAGCTCCAGCTCCGCGTAGTTCCCGCTTATCTCCTGAAATCCCATGTCCAGGAATATCCTCCTGATCTTCTCGATTATCTGTGTTAGGGGGTGGAGCCTCCCTCCGGATGGCGTGGGAGCGAATGTCTGAACATCATACCTCCTGAACTCCACATCCTTCCATTTCCCGGACCGGAGCATCTCGGGAGTGAGCTGGGTCGCCTCCCTCTTCAGCTCGATGCCGCTCCGGGCGATCCAACTCCCCTCCTCCGTCAGCTCGAGCTTCCTTGAGACCTCCTCCCTCTCCGATATGACATCCTTTCTGCCCTTGAGTGCCTTGTAAACGTCCTCGGGTATGTCCTTCGCCTCCATCTCCTTCCGGGCGAGTATATCGATGATCTGCTCGTCCTCACCCTTCCTGCCAACGGCGCTTTTACCGGTCTCGGAGAGGACAAGGAAGGTCTCGCCTTCCTCCTTCCTCATCTTGACCCATTTCTTACGATTGAGCCACCCGATCGCTATGCCGACCTCCTGCTTGGTGAGACCTGCCTTCTTTTCGAGTTCAGCAAGAGAAGCGATGCCTTCATTCCGGGCCAGGTACTCGATAACTTTTCTCTCCGGCAATCCCTGGGCGGCATAACTCTTTCTTCCCAGCGAGACCTTCCTGTGAACCTCCTCGTGGATCTCCAGAAGCCCTTTGGTCCGGAGCCATGAGGCGGCGTTCATTACCTCCACCTCCTGCGAGAAACCACCCTTTCTCATGGCCTTCTCCGGCCTGAGCGATCTCTCGTCGCTCAATGCCATGATGAGCCTCTTCTCGTTGTGGCTCAGTTCATCCTTGATCCCAAGGAGCTTCTTCTCGTCGATATCGACCAACCGCTCACCTGCCTTCATTCGGAATATGGGGACATTGTTCAAATCTGTTTCGAAAGAAGAAGCTCCAGATAGGACCTCCTCTCGAAACGACTCCAGCCCAGCGATCCCATCAACTTCAGGATCCTTGCCTCGGCATCCCGGATATCATCGGACTGGAGCTCCATCTCACAGTAAACCCCCAGTCCCTCCACTATATCCAGATCGACCTCGACACCGTCCAGGTCGTATACCCGCCTCTGCTTTCTGACCGTCATCAACTCTATGAAACCCAGCCGATGGAGGATCTCCATAAGGTCCTCACGCCCGCCGGCAGACACCTCCACTTCCTTTTCCAACCTGGCCTTGGAGAGCTCCGAGACCTTTGGTCCCTTGTATGTCAACATTAACGCGACCTCCCCTCCTCTTTCCTCCGACCGCACCCTGAAGGACTCGTCGGTCCTTGCCAGGTCCCTTGAGGGATGCGAGAGGTAAACGTCCTGCTGGAGGAGCCTGTCTTCCAACCACGCCCCTGCATCCTCCAGTCTCTTTTCGATGATCTCGCCGAACCTTCTGGCTTCATCTGGGTCCGGTGTTTCGAAAAGAGGCGCCTTGACCTCGACCTCGTGCACGCTCATCCAACCTCCAGCAACTCTCTCCGATAACAGCTTTTCCCACCGAGAAAGGTTAAATCGTCCCACCCCGTTCACATCGGTAAGGAAGTATTGCAATGGCCAGGAAAAAGAGCACCGTTGAAGAGGCCCTCTCCCTCAGGAAAAAGTCCATCTGGGAACAGGTGACCGACCGGCAGAGGGAGGAGATCGAGAGCATCTCGAGAGAGTATATGGACTTCATATCTGGGGCCAAGACCGAGAGGATGGTGACCGGAGAGTTCGTAACCATCCTCAGGGAGAAGGGGTTCAAACACATCGACGATGTCGGGAAATGGAGGGCCGGGACCAGGGTATACATGACCAACAGGGGGAAGAACGTCGCATGTGCGGTCCTGGGAAAAGCACCCCTTGAGGAAGGGGCGAACCTGGTTGCCTCGCACAGCGATTCCCCCAGATTGGACCTGAAACAGAATCCGCTCTACGAGGATGCGGATACCAGGCTTGCCCTGTTCAAGACGCATTACTATGGGGGAATAAAAAAATATCAGTGGGTGAACATTCCGCTTTCCATCCATGGCACCGTCGTACTCTCTGACGGCAGGACAATCGATATACACATCGGAGAGGGGGGCGAGGATCCCGTATTCACGATATGCGACCTCCTGCCGCATCTGTACAGAAAGAAGCAGGCCGATCGAAAACTTCAGGAAGGCATCACCGGAGAGGAGCTCAATGTCCTTCTTGCCTCGCAGCCGCACCAGGAGGACAAGACCAAGAAGAAGGTCAAGCTGTGGGTCCTGGACCATCTTCACGAGAAGTACGGGATGGTGGAGGAGGACTTCGTCTCCTCGGAGTTCGAAGTGGTCCCGGCTGGCCGTGCAAGGGATGTCGGCTTCGACAGGTCCATGATAGGAGCTTACGGTCAGGATGACAGGATCTGTGCCTTCACATCCGTGAGAGCCCTCACGGAGGTCAAGATCCCCGGGAGAACCTCCATCGCACTTGTTGTTGATAAGGAGGAGATAGGGTCTGACGGCCCCACCTCCATAAAATCCCGTTTCGTGGAGGAGGTATACTCGAGGCTTCTGGAACTCAAGGACCCTGACTGTCCCGACAGGATGATCCGCAGAGCGCTCAGCAATACGAAGGCCATATCATCCGATGTCAATGGGGCAGTGAACCCCACTTTCAAGGACGTTCACGAGATGCAGAACGCCGCAAAGCTCGGGTGGGGGATATGCTTGACCAAATATACTGGATCGGGAGGAAAATATTCATCGAACGATGCCAGCGCCGAGTTCATGGGCCTTATCCGAAAGGTCCTCAACGATGCAAAGGTTCCCTGGCAGACCGGTGAGCTTGGAAAGGTGGACGAGGGCGGTGGAGGAACCATTGCCAAGTTCCTTGCGGAGCTGAACATGGATGTTGTCGATGCAGGTCCGGCACTCATATCCATGCACTCTCCTATGGAGATCTCCTCGAAGGCGGACGTCTGGTCCGCCTACAATGCGTACAGGGCCTTCTATGAAATGGTGCCGTAGCTACCTGAAAAAAAAGATACCCTTGAACCCTGATCGGACCCGCTCAGAGCGATAGTGCCTGGACCGGGCAGACCCCGACGCAGGCGCCGCAGTCCACGCAGGTACCGGGGTCAACATCGGCCTTCCCATCAACCATGGAAAGGGCCTGGACCGGGCATGTTTCAACACAGGCTCCGCAACCGATGCAGGTGTTCTTGTCGATATTTACGGCCATATTAGTGCCTCCAGTTTACTTCCCTACTGAAAGGAAGACGGATTTCGGTATCGGATGACCGTATTTAAGAATGTCTGTTCCGGCATGCTTCCCCCAAACCTGCAACCCTTTCACTGTGCGAGATCCCATTCTGCAAGATATGACACGACAGGTCTTTTGGCGACAAACGGTTTCGATACATTTTTTGACCATGTGGTTCATTCTTTACCTGTCCACGTAATGGCAGGAGGCTGGGATAGACCATTGTCTGACGGAGGCATTAAGTGACACATGTTGTAAGGGTTCCATGTTCGGACGGGATTTTGGCCCTCGAGCGGTCCGTGAACGAACTGACAATGAAGGAGAGGGACCTTGCATTGGATATCATCGAGCATGTTTTCCCTCTGCTCGATATGAAAGCCTGGCTCGAGCACCTTCTGGAAGCCGTTCCAGTGGGCCGAACCACGAGTTTCGGGGCACTGGCGGAAGCCCTGGGCTCGATAAAAGCCTCCAGAGCGGTCGGTGAGCTATTGGCATCCGGGAGGATCGGAGGACCCGTTCACAGGGTGGTCTATTCGGACGGGACGGTCCATCCCAACACGGTAGAGGAGCTCTCGATGGAGGTCAATGTCAAGAACGTGAGGGGGAAAGCAAATGTCGAGGCGCGGTCCATGGTCAGCTTCGAGCTTGAACATCCTCCACTTGAAGTACTCTCGAAGCTCCAGGGTTCCATGTTCCCTCTTCTCAGGGAGGAGAGGCCGGACAGAATCGGACTGGTTGCGGGGATCGATCTTTCATCGAAAGGGGACGATCATGCAGCAGCGATGTCCGTGACTGACCCGGAAGGTCGGGACCTTGGGGGCCTCTGCCTCCGGGGCCAACCCGGACTGCCTTACATATCCGGTCTCCTTTTCTATCGGGAGGCGCCCCTGATATTGCCTCTTATCCTCAAGGCTGCGGAGAGTGGCCTGATAGATGATAATACCCTCTGTGTTCTCGATGGCAACGGTATCCTTCATCCACTCAGAATGGGTTTAGCCTGTCAGGTAGGGGCGTCCCTGGGTTCAAGAACATGCGGTGTCGCCAAACGGCTTCTCATGGGAAGTGTAATGTCCGATCATGAAACACTTGGCAATTGCAATGTATCGGCTGTAATGGACGGCACCGAGAGGATAGGTTCAGCGTTGAGGGTCCACGGATCGTCCAGAGCGGTATATACTTCGCGGGGGCACCGCACTGATCGGGAGACCGTCGATAGGACCATTTCCATGGTCATGTTGACGAGAATACCCGAGCCCATCAGGTCTGCACATGACCTGGCAAACAGATGCCGGTCAGAAACCCCATCTTGAGATCTTCAGGTCCTTTCTCTTCCTCTCCATGTAAGTGTAGACCGTGGAATGCTCGGACCCGGACAGGAGCATTGTGACCGCTTTGGAAGCTACCTTCAACCCTTCGAGGTCGCCGATGATCGCGACGGTGTTCCCCTTGATCGATAACATGCAGTCAGTGAGCTCCTCGATCAGATGCCTGGTCCTCCCTCCGGTACCGATCAAACGGGAGCGGACCTGCTGGATCCTCTTTCCGGACCTCCCGACATGATCCCTGATGTCGTGCTCCTCGTAATACATCTCATCCTCGAGAAGCTTCAGAGCATGCTCAGGCGAGAAGCCACGTCCGATGGCCCTCAGCACATCCCTCATTCTGTAGGAGAGGTAAGTGTCCTCCGAACCTTCATCGAAGAGCGTCACTTCACCCGAGGAGGATTCGACCTCGATCCTGACCTTTCCCCGCTCCTCGAGCATCCTCAGGGTCTCACCCTGTTTTCCTATCATTACCCCTATCCTGTCCTGGGGTATCTTGAAACGGTATACCATCTAGGCTCCCTGCACCTTCAGAACATGTGCCACTATAAACTTTGTTCCCGAAAGGGTACGGGGAAGATACCAAATGCCCATTGGCACGGGCATAGGAAATGTTTATTAAACACACTGCCCATCCCCCGTACCGAGCATTGAATGGATCGGGGATTGATGGTAAGGACGATTTCTCGGAAGGAAAAATATTAACCAAATGGTTATAATGACCGGGTGGCATTGTTTCCACTGGACCGATCCTGTTCTTAACAATGAAGGAGCAGTCAGATGCACGACCCCGAATCTCAGCAGATCAAGAAGGCGCTTGAGGAGGCCCTGTGGCAGGTGGAGGAGGCAAAAGGTCTCGGTCTTTCCATCACCAAGGCCATGAATTTCATCAACCTATCCAAGGAAGCCCAGGGATACGGGAATAAAAGGTTGGCGATCGGGCTCATCAACAAGGCCAAAGACCAGCTCTTCAGCGAGATCATCGAAAATGCAAGGTCTGGGCTCAGCGACGACAAGGATGTAGTAACGAAGATGAGGCTCGAGCGGGCCGTGAGGGAAGCAAGGGAGATGATGGTAAAAGGGAACCTCCGGGGGGCCTACGAACTTATCCTGAAGGATAATGACAAAGAAGTAATCGATATCAAGGAGGATACCGGCGACCAACTCCCGTTCCTCTATTCGCAGGCCCTTGATGCACTTCAGAAGGTCTGGCTCAAGATGAAGAAAGAGGAAGAGCATGGCAAGGACATGACCCGGGCGAAGGTCCTCGTCAGGGACGCTAAAACCTCCCTCGCCCAGGGACATTACGAGGCGGTGATGGACCTCTGCAACGAGGTTCTCGAAGCCATACAATCCCCTCATGATAGATTGCGGGAAGAGGTGGAGGATACAATTGACGATATCACCAGGACGCTCAAAGGATTGTTCCCCGAGGAGCCCAGGTCCCCAAAGGAGCGGCTGTTCAAGAAACAGATCGAGGAGCTGTTGCTCCTTGCCCAGAAAAACCTGGGATCGGGGTCCCTGGTGGAAGGCATCAATTACTCTCGAAGGGCCCGTGAGGTCCTCGGGAAGCTCGAACAGGAGACGATCAAAGGGGACATCCCCAAGACGATCATCGGGCTCCGCGCTACAATTGACGACCTGAAAAAGAGCGATGTGGATGTTTCCTACGAGGAATATCTTCTGAAACAGGTGGAGGAAACCTTCTGGAAGGGAGAGTACATCAAGGCCAGGAAGATCGCCAACAAGCTCCAGTCCATAACGAGCAACGCGAAGGTCCATCTCAGGGTCAACCAGATCACCACATCACTGAACGAGCTGAAGCTCAAGTTGAAGGATCGGGCGGGCAAGGAGGGATACCTCGAGGCAAGGGAATACCTCGAAAAGGCCAAGATGCTTCTCGAGAAGTCTGCCTTCGATATGGCCCAGTCCTTTCTGGAAAAGGCAAGGGTCGTTCTTGAAGCCTAAGCCTGCACGACCTCTTCCTCCCTGATGAAAGTACAGTAACGGAGGGGTTCGGAGAGTTCTCGTCTGTAAATGCGATGGATCGAGCCCCAATAGTTTTATCTACCCCGCCAATGGTTCCGTCCACATGGCCCCGGAAACGATCCCGGTCCCCCTTTACTATCACGAGGATTATGTGCGGCACGAGCAGAACCCTGGCCACCCCGAATCCCCTGACAGGGTGAGGGAGATCCTCAGGTACATCCGGGATAACGACCTGCCGGTGGACCTCAAGGCTCCGGTGGAGATAACAGAGGAGGACCTGCAGCTGGTCCATTCCGCTTTTCATATAGGAAGGATCAGGGATTTCGGTGTCGGCTACATGGACCCGGACACGTTCCACACCGACAGGACCTTCGGGTTCTCCCTTCGTGCTGCCGGAGGGGTCGTGGGTGCAGTAAGGCAGTGTATAACAGAAAGGAGGCCGACCTTCGCCATACCGAGGCCGCCTGGCCATCATGCCGGATATGATTACAATATGGGATTCTGCTATCTGAACAACGTTGCCCTCTCCGCCCGGATGGCCCTGAAGGAGTTCGAGGATGTCGAGAGGATCGCCATCGTGGATATAGATGCACATCACGGGAACGGTACCAACGACATTTTCAACAACGATCCCTCCGTCCTCTACATATCGACCCATGAATGGGGGATCTTCCCGGGAACAGGTCACTACACGGATGTCGGAAGCGGCAGAGGGGAGGGGAAGACCGTGAACCTGCCTTTCAACGGCGGTTCGGGCGACGGGACCTTCCAGGCAGCCTTTGAGAATATCGTGATGCCGATCTTAATGCAGTACCGGCCTGATCTGCTGCTGATATCCTTCGGAGGGGACGCACACCTGATGGACTACCTGACGACGCTGTCACTCTCGACCCCGGGGTATCTGGAGCTTGTCCGTTCGCTCATCGATTTCGGGACAAAGGAGGTGGGAGGCAGGGTATGCATGGAGCTGGAGGGCGGTTACCATGTCTATGCTCTGGCCGAGAGCTTCGCGGGAGCCATTGCCCACGCTTCGGGAACCGAACCCAAAGATCCATTGAGGTTCACGAACAGGATGGATGAGAGGGGCGACAGGAAACGGATCGATGAGATCATGGACACCGCTGCCTCCTACTGGAAACTGTGATCACCTGTTCTTCTTCCTCTTCCCCATCTCCTTCTTCACGGTCTTTTCAATATTGTCGAAGGCGTTCCCGATCGCCACCTCGAGGCTCCAGTCATAGGCCTCGCGGGAGTAGACCTCGCTACTGGTGGTGAGCTTCACGTTGACAGTATACTTGTCATCATCCCTCTCGTGGTGGTGATGCCTGATCCTTACGGTCGTTGCGGTCACATTTACCAGTTTTGATATCTTTGCAACGTTGCGGGAGATCACACCGTTGAGCTCTCCGGCATCCATGAGCTTGGCATCCTCTATGCCCGCTATCTGGATCAGGGGGCCTCTCTCGAGGTTCTGCCTGAGCAGGATCTCGAGAATATCCACCTCGGAGACGGAGCCTATGAGATCCTCGTTCTCGGTTAAATAGACCGTGGGAACGTTCTCCTTCATCATCACGTCGAACACATCGTTGAGGTTGGCGTTCATTCCCAATGTCTTGGTCATCTTTGCAAGGGATGATACCGTCCTGTCCCTATGGACCTTCTCTCCGTGGAAATCTCCTGTATGCATCTTGCTCGGGTGGTGGGATAAATAGTACATCATCTCCGAGGCGCTGACAACTCCGAGGAACTTGCCATCTTCTCCCGTGAGCGGCACGTATGTTTCTCTGGTGAGGTCCATCATGTTCAGGGCTTTCCTGACGCCCATATCCCCGTTGATCGTCGTTGGAGCGTAGTTCATTATGGTCTCGACCGGGGTTCTCCTTATCTCCGGAACGTTCATCATCTCTCTTATGATGTCCCTCCTCGAGATCATACCCCTGAGATCGGATCGGTGCGTGACCGGCAATGAGGTGAAGTCCCTGTTGATGAGGCTCTCCACGATGAAGGGGATCCTGTCATTGGGACCTATCTTCGGCGGGATTATCATGAAGTGACGGACCTGGGCTGTGATCGGCATCTTCCTCCGTCTTGCCAGGGTCCGAAAGGTCAGAAGACCCTTCAATTTCCCATTCTCGACAACGGGGATCTCCTGGACCTCGAATTTCTTCATCTTACCCAGTGCTTCGGACAGAGTATCCATGGGTCCGACGCTCCAGGTCACTTCGGACATTATCTCCTCCACCCTCTTTCTGAACGGATCGGCATTGGCCATATGATCTGCCTCCTGAGAACGTGTCTCGAATGAGGAACTCGTATTTGAAATAGAGGGGCCTACCGTATATCTATATTTTCCCGGACCTTCTCTGGTGCCAATGCTCGATTCCATCATCACATGCCGATCTGCCCGGTGTTCTAGGGATAATCCTTATTATCGGCGATCATATCTGTCCCCATGGCAAAAGAGGACGACCATTCAAGTGTTAAAAAGCATATTGCCCCCATGGACAGATGCGCTGTTCATATACTGATGGGTTCCAAAAGCGATATCGACATTGCAAGGAGAGCAGCAAGGGTCCTGGAGGAGTTCGAGGTCCCCTACTCGATAACGGTAGCCTCCGCTCACCGCACACCGGAGCTCGTGGAGAGCTCCGTGAAAGGATCGAGCGCGAAGGTTTTCATAGCGATCGCCGGACTGTCCGCAGCTCTTCCGGGGGTTGTGGCGTCGCATACCCGGATGCCCGTCATCGGTGTTCCGGTCTCGGGGAAGGTGAACCTAGATTCGATACTTTCCATAGTTCAGATGCCTCCGGGGGTCCCGGTAGCATGCGTAGGTCTGGACAGGGGGGACAATGCCGCTCTTCTGGCAGTAAGGATCCTTGCCGTCTCCGACAGGTCCTATTCCGACAGGCTGGATGAATACCTCGGCAGGATGAGGGAAATGATCTACAGGTCGAACGAAGAGGTGCTGGACGGATGACCGCTCACGACACCATAGCTGTGGTGGACAACGGCGGCCAGTTCGCTCACCTCATCGCGACGAAGGTCAGGGACCATGTGAGGGTCAAGACGGTGATCGTGGACCCCCATGCGGATGTTTCGGATCTTGAGGGGGTCAAAGGGATCATACTGTCGGGAGGGCCTGACTCCATTCACGAGGAGGACGCCATTCAGCTGAACCCCGAAATACTGGACCTGAACGTCCCCGTCCTTGGGCTCTGCTACGGCATGCACGAGATCGTGATGGGATACAAGGGCAAGGTGGGAAGGTCCGAATTCAAGGAATACGGTTTCGCATCGCTGCATTTCAAGGACGATCCGATATTCAAGGGCGTACCCCAGGGGGACCGCGTCTGGATGAGCCACGGCGACAAGACAACCCTGCTTCCGGAAGGCTTCAGGACCATCGGGGCCACGGAAAACTGCCCCATCGCTGCTTTTACGGATGAGAAGAGAAAGAGATGGGGATTCCAGTTCCACCCCGAGGTCGAGGATACGATCCACGGGGATGAGATGCTCCGGAACTTTGTTGTTGATATATGTGGAGCAAGGCAAGACTGGACGGCCGAAAAGAACCTCGAGGAGATCCTGTCGGACATCAAGAAAGAGGCCAGGGGTAGGAAGGTCCTCTGCCTCGTATCCGGCGGGGTGGACTCCACCGTCGTTGCATCCCTCCTGTCCAGGGCTCTGCCCCAGGATAGGTGCCGGTTCATACACGTCGATACAGGGCTCATGAGAAAGGATGAATCCACAAAGGTCATGGAAGCCCTGGGCAAGCAGGGTCTTCTGGACCTGAAGGTGATCGATGCCTCCGAACGCTACCTGAACGCGCTCTCCGGAAAGGTGGACCCTGAGGAGAAGAGGAAGATCATAGGAAGGCTCTTCATCGATATCATCAACGAGGAAGCGGGGGAGGCGGTTTCCTCCGAATGGGTCCTTGCACAGGGCACCCTGTACCCGGATACCATCGAGAGCGGTGGGACCAGGAACGCCGACGTGATCAAGACCCACCATAACAGGGTCGACATCATAATGAGGATGATCGATGAGGGACGGGTGATCGAGCCGGTCAAGGAGCTTTACAAGGCGGAGGTCAGGGAGGTCGGCCGGAGGCTCGGGCTTCCGAAGGAACTGGTGCAGCGGCATCCCTTCCCGGGGCCCGGACTCGGGATCAGGGCCCTGTGCCAGGACAAAGATGTCATGCGCAAGGATCTGAGGGAATCCGCCGAGGTCTCTCCCAGGGTGGAAAGGGGCATCCGCGAGGACGCCTGGGGATGTAAAAATGCAAGAGGATCGGTCCTGCCCGTGAGATCTGTCGGTGTCAAGGGGGATGCCAGGTCCTACGAGCATCCCGTGGCACTCTGGGTCGAAGGGGCTGTCCAGTGGAAGGAGCTCAAGCTCTTTTCCACAAGGCTCGTCAACAGGGTCCAGGGCATCAACCGATGCGTCCTGGTCATGGCACCCCGGTCGATAGGGACCCCCATTCCGGTGGAGAGGCACATCACAAAGGAACGCATGGACCTGCTGAGAAAGGCCGACTCGATGGTCATGGAAGGGCTCCGGAACCACGGGCTGTATGATTCAATATGGCAGTGCCCGACGGTACTGGTCCCTGTCGGATTTTCCGGCGGGGAGATGGTCGTGATAAGACCTGTATGGTCAGAGAGGGCGATGACCGCCGAGGTCTCGGAACTGCCAGAAGCATTCTTCGACGACATCGTCCCAAGGCTGCTTGGGGTCGGGGGTGTGGACGCTGTTGCAGTGGATGTCACATCGAAACCCCCGGGTACCATCGAGTGGGAGTGATACGGAGATGGGCCTTGTCCTTGCTTCCGGCTCCCCGAGGAGAAAGGACCTCCTGAAGGAAGCCGGTATCAATTTTGTTGTCAGGGCTCCCGCTGTGGAGGAATCCGTTCACGGAGAACCGAAGAAGGTCGTTGTTTCGAACGCAAGGGCGAAGGCAAGGTCCGTGACGGATTGCGAGGGGGGGATCATTTTAGGAGCGGATACGGTGGTCGTCTGCAACGGAGAGGTCATGGGAAAACCGGGGAACGAAAAGGATGCCTGCAGAATGCTGGAGCTTGAACTTGGTAATCCTCAGACCGTGATCACCGGGGTATGTGTAATCGATGTCTCGACCGGAAGAGAGTTCACGGGTTACGAGATATCAAAAGTGGTGATGGACGGGGCCCCCTCTGCATTGAGAGAACATCTGAAGAGCGGACAGTGGGAGGGTAAGGCTGGAGCATACGGACTGCAGGACAACGGCCCCCTGAAGGCGAGGGTCATCGAAGGGAACGAGGACAATGTTGTTGGACTCCCGATGACACTGGTCAGAAGACTTCTTTCCCTGTTAGGTTTCGAGTATGCTGAAAAGACACCGGCGGGAGAATGATGCCGATCAATCGATGGTTTCCCAGTATCGCTTGAGCTTCCTTTCAAGGTCGTTCAGGGCACTCTCGAGGTCTTTCTCAAGGATCTTCGAGAGCGCCTCGCGCTCATTGGGATCGGGTTCGTAAGAGAAATCTGCTCTGTACCTCTGTTTGGACCTCTCGCTATCCATGAACACCATTCTCGAACATTTCCACCCACTTTAGGACTATATAAGTGTGGGGGGCCCATTATCAGGACCTTAAAATATTGGAGGCCTCTCACATTGAATTCCCAAAGGTGAAATACCAAATGCGACGATCCATAAAAGGACGGAGACAGGGAGATGGACCCCAGATTGCTGTCGATGATAATACCTCTGGCCGTGGTTCTCCTCTTTGCATCTTTTCAAATAGTACTCCTGCTCAGGAGACTTATCTCGGCCAACCGGTCATCGCGGAGGGTTCTTGATCAAGGCAACATGAGGGTCCCATCCGGAGGGTCGGTCCGCTTCAATACCTCGTCACAACTCGTCAGGGACCTACTTAGGGACTGGTCCTCGGGAGAGCTCCCTCCGTGGGGGGAGCAGGGAAAGGTCAAGGCCCCAAGGGTGGTCCTTGCAAAGCTCGAGACCGGGTCGGACCTCGAGGAAGTGAACTCCTATCTGAGAAGGGCCCTCCCGTGGGGGAACCCGGGTTCAAAATGGCTCCTGAACCCCCGCGGGGATTATGATTTCACCCTCCTGGTTCTGACAACCATCCTGTTCCTTTACGGAGATGACGAGAAAAAACTCCACCCGGAAACAAGGGATCACATTCTCGAGAAGCTCCTGACGGTGAGAGGGCGCCATCCGAGGAGAACAGCCCCCCGGTCCCTGGGGCTCGTCGTCGAGACCGAGAACCACCTGCTGATGACAGAGGGATCAAGATACCTCAGAGCAAAGTGGCTTTCTGACCATTTCGGTGGGAACCCGGAGTATACAAGGGACCACGAAGTCCTCGAGAGAAAGCTCCTGAGGATGCTGGGAACCCTCAATGAATGCGGTCTCTACGAGTTCAACTCGGACCCTTACTCCGCTTACTCGGTAACGGCCCTGTTGAACCTCGAGGCCTTCGGCTCCATCGATGTCTCGGGATCGGCAAGGTTCCTTCTGGACAGGCTCTTCTATCAGTTCGCCCTCGGAAGCTCGAAGCTCAGAAGGTTAGCCCCGTTCAGGAGGCAGATATCCCGGGCAGGCGACCATCGGCTGGACAGGGACCTCATGTCGGCCTTCACGAGGGTCTACGTATCGCTGTACCCCGGGACAAAGGATAGACCCGAGGTAGGTCCCCACTCCGAGCATTCGCTGATGGCATCCGTTCTTCCATACAGGCCTCCGAACGATGTAATGGACCTGGTCCTCGGGGATGGAAGGGAGCTCTACGTCAGGATAGGCCACGGGTGCCTGTCCTCCCCGGAGATCATATCCCGGGGGCCAGGATTCGTTCTCTCCGCAGGTGGGGTCCACCGGGGGATCGCTTCCCGTCTGGTATCGAGACCTATCACCCTTCTGCTCGACGATGACGCGATCAATATCCGTGATGTGCTGCATCTTCAGGGGCCCGGGGAGAACTTCAGAGGATGGAACAATACGGGGGTCCACCACAGGTTTGCGGTCGCAGCAGGTCCTGTTCATGTTCCAGAGAGGTGGGAGCCGGTCTCCCGGAGCAGTGTCTGGGGTGTCTACAGAAGGAGAAATGTGACCATCGGGGTCCATTCGAGTGAGAGGCTCGGGATAATTGTAATACTTACGGGGTCTCCCGAGGGAGCCCAGCTCGCGCTTGACCGCCTGAACCACGATGAGAGAAAGCTGGAACATACCTTCGATCTCCCCGATGGGAAGAGGATCGGATACGATGTTACGGCCCCCAGGAACAGATGGGTCATCACCAGTGTCGGGGGCCAGAATGTCGACAGAAGGTTCGACGGATGGCCTCTGATAGATGGGGATATCATAAGATAGGAGGCAAGCGATGACCATGGGATAGTTCGAGAACGGTGGCGTAAAATGAAGATAGAACTGTCTCCGATCGGATACGTCAGATCTCCCTTCAAGGAGCCCTCCGGTGTCCCCATCCAGACAAAAGCCGGAAACGAATACAGAGGGACGGTCGAGATCCTTGAACAATACTCTGAAGGCCTTTCGGACCTTGACGGATTCTCGCATATCATCCTTCTTACATACCTCCACAGGTCCAAAGGATACGATCTCAAGGTGTTCCCGTTCCTCGACGATGTGAAGCGCGGGGTGTTCTCCACCAGGGCTCCCAGAAGACCCAATCCGATCGGTCTGCACCTGGTACGTCTGGAGCGTGTAGAGGGCAGCATTCTTCACATCAGGGACATAGATATGATAGACGGGACCCCTGTCCTTGACATCAAACCCTATATTCCCAAGGGAGACGAGAGGGAAGAATACAAATTGGGGTGGCTCACAGGGAAGATAGAGGGGTTCGAAACCCGAATGGCCGATAAGAGGTTCGATCGATCCCAGTGAGCCAACAGGGATATCATCTAAAAAAGATCCATGCTTCGTTTATAAAAGGAGTTACCAGGCAGAGCGATATGATGTGGTAGCCTCCAGGCCTTATGGTTTCATGCAAAAGATCACTGATGAATGTCCCATTCTCATAGACCGTTTGATGGGGCCCAATATACCAAGGTACGCTCATGCATGGCTTCCTTCCCGACCCTCCGGCAACCAATCTCCCGTTGGAATCGTAGATCTTTGTTTCGGTCAAACCCGGATATGGTAGAATGAAATCAAGGGCATAATCCCTTGTGTTCGTCAATGAAATGAAGAAATGCCCCGCTCTATCTATTGTTTGACCGGTAATGCTCATCTCAATAACTGGGGTGTGATCGATATAAACGATGTTTGCGAATCTTTCATTTTCAACAACGAGTTCAGTGAGCACCTTGTATTCGCCATATGGAACGATCGTCTCATTGTCGTAGATCTGATATATATTCACTCCGGTGAACCAGGTGAAGTTCAATTCCATTTTTTCCCCAGGCTCGATATTCTTCGTTTTACCTTCATCCAGTCCTTTGATGGGGCCGATACCCCATTGTGTGATAGATTCGACAAGCATCACTTTGTCATTGAGGCCGCTTATTATCATGGTGAAATTGCTATTATTGTAATCTGCAAGGTCAACAGGGTCTTTTCCGACATTCCATATGCTGATGGAGATGTTGTAATCCTCCCATAACTCGGTTACCTTTAACTCCATTTTCAATTTGATCTCTTTCTCTCTGGTCCTGAAGCCGTTGATTATCAGGATCGCTGCCCCCACGGAAATGATGATAATGATGGCGACCAAGGCAACGGATAAGATGATCCATGCCTTTCTCTTCATGACGAGCTATCGAGACCAGATATCTTTCAATATAACTTTCACATGTGAGTTAACTTTTCAAGGTTCAATCGATCCTCTGCCCGTTCACTGTGATCTCGTAGGATATATCCACCGTCTGCTTCAGCATGGCGGAAACGGAGCAGTAGCGGTCCTTGGACAGGTAGACGGCCTTCCTGATCTTCTCGTGGTCCATATCTACCCCCTCGAACCTGAAGATCAGATGTATCTTCGTGTAGACCTTCGGATGCTCCTGGGCCTTCTCATGGGTCTCGTGGACCTCAAAGAGGTCGTAGTCCACCTTCATCTTCCTGAGGATGGATATCACGTCCATGGCGGTGCATCCCAAAAGCGCCTGAATGACGAGTTCCATGGGGCTGGCAGCAGATTCCTTACCCCCCACGGCCTTCTTCGTGTCGATGGGGACCTGATGACCGCTGTCCGTGGATCCCATCAGAGCCAGTCCTTCGATCGGTTTCACATAGGCCATTTCCCGCCCTCCGCGGTTCAAGGGACATCGGGGTCCGATATTAATATTTCTCCATATATCTCTGGCTGTTTGGTTCTGGATAGGGGTTATATATGATACCTTCTTTCACCACTTCGTTATCGCGTGTGATGTACAAATAGAAGGGATATGCATGGAAGACGCCAGCAATGACAAAGGGTCCAGGGCCAGCGGATCGGTCGCCCTCGAAGAGGAGGTGCTCAAACGCTGGAGGGACCAGGACATTACAAGGCGGCTTCTATCTCACAACAAAGGAAGCGATTACTTCAGGTTCCTTGAGGGGCCCCCCACGGCCAATGCGCCCCCAGGTGTTCACCACATCTTTTCAAGGACCATAAAGGACACCATCTGCAGGTACAAGAACATGAAAGGGTTCTATGTCCCCCGTATGGGCGGGTGGGACTGCCATGGTCTACCGGTAGAGATCTCCGTGGAGAAACAGCTGGGCATCGAGAACAAGGAGCAGATAGAGGAGTATGGCATCGAGCCATTCATTAAAAAATGCAAAGAATCCGTCTTCTCTCACATAGACCAGTGGTCCGAGATGACCGAGAGGATAGGTTACGTGCTGGACCTTGACCACCCCTATATCACAATGACGGACCCCTATATCGAATCCGTATGGTGGTCCCTCAAGGAGATCTGGAAGAAGGGGCTCCTGAACGAGGGGCATACCATCGTTCCGTTCTGTCCGCGGTGCGGGACATCCCTGTCCTCCCACGAGGTCGCCCAGGGCTACCGGGAGGTCGAGGAGCCCTCCATATTCGTCAAGTTCAAGGTCCTCGGACAGGACAACACATACATCCTTGCCTGGACCACCACCCCCTGGACCCTTATCTCCAATGTCGCTCTCGCGGTCCACCCGGACGAGTTCTACATCCGGGTCCGGCTCAAAGGCTCGGATATGATCCTGGCCGAGGCAAGGGCCAAGGTCCTTCTCAAGGAAGGGGAGTATGAGATAGTCCAGAGGATCATCGGATCGGACCTGGAAGGAATTCGTTACGAGCCTCTCTTCGATTTTATCAAGCCTGAGAAGACCGCTCATTTCGTGACCACGGCCATGTTCGTCACCATGGAGGATGGGACGGGGGTGGTCCA